>CBDTYJ010000009.1:0-23818 GCA_965364575.1 uncultured Gammaproteobacteria bacterium | reverse complement strand
GCATCACTGCGTCGCTGGCGGTGGGTGCGGACGGTGGCGGTTCGCCCAGTCGGGCACTCGCCGGCATCGAGGTCAGCGGAAGATCCTATGGACAATCGGCGGTGGTCGCCCACGTCCAAACCGAAAGACCCCATCAGGAGACCGCGTGGCAGCGATTCCTGCCGGACGGGCCGCTGGCTTTACTGCCGCTGCAGGATGGTCGCTGTTCGATCGTCTGGTCGACCACGCCGGAGCAGGCCGGGATGCTCACCCAGGCCGATCAGCGGAGTTTCCGGGATCGCGTCACCGAGGCCAGCGCCGGAGTTCTCGGGGCAGTGATCGACAGCGGCGCGCGGGCCAGTTTCCCCCTGCGCCTGCAGCACGCGCAAGCCTATACCGCGACACGTTTCGCGCTGGTCGGGGACGCCGCGCATACGGTTCATCCGCTGGCCGGGCAGGGCGTGAACCTCGGATTTCTGGACGCCGCCGCCCTGGCCGAGGTCGTGCTGGACACGGTCTCCGCCGACCATGATCCGGGCGAGCCGCGACCCTTGCGCCGCTACGAACGCTGGCGCAAAGGCGAGAACCTGCTGGCGGCCACCGGCATCGACGCCATCGGCCGGCTGTTCCGGGAGCCGGACGGCGTGATCGGCGCGGTGCGCCGTCTGGGATTGACCCTCGTCGACGACGCGGCGATGCTCAAGCATGAGCTGGCCCGGCGCGCCATGGGCGTAAGTGGCGATCTGCCCCGATTCGCCCGGCCGCCAGATTCGACGACGACGATCCGATGACGACAGATACGCGCCCGTCCAGGAGCGAATGATGCCGAAGAGAGAACTGGAACAATTGCTGGATCAACTGGAGCGGGAGCTGCAGCAAGATCATGCGCTCGCTCCCGAGGAACTGGAGGCCCTGGGTGACCTGCAGACTCGTATCGGCCAGGTCCTCGCTGCCGGGACCGGGACCGGGACGCCGGATGTGGACGAAGGTTTCGCCGAGCCGCTGGCGGAATACATCGACCGTTTCGAGTCTTCACACCCGACCCTGACCATGACTCTGGGTCGCATCATGGATGCCCTGAACAAGTTGGGGATCTGATGACCGGGTCATCCGAGCTGTTCTGCCAGGCGCCGCCGCAGCTAGGCAACCAGTTCGACGACGATCGCATGCTGCGCTCGCTGTTGCGGCGGCGATTCGGCGCTACGCTCGATCAGGTGAGACCCTGTCTGCGTGAGATGGGGGAACTGGCGGGCGGCCCACTCTATCGACTGCAGCTGGATGACCTGCGCGACGAGCCGGTCCTGACCGGCTGGGACGCCTGGGGGAACCGGATCGACCGTATCGAATTGTCGCGGCTATGGCAGCGGGCCGCGGTGATCGCGGCGGAATCCGGTCTGGTGGCCACGGCCTACGAGGGGCAGTGGGGCCCGTTGTCACGCACCCTGCAGTTTGCCCTCGTCTATCTGTTCCATCCGTCCTCGGATGTCTATACCTGTCCGCTGGCCATGACCGACGGCGCCGCCCGCACTTTGCTGGACTCCGGCAACAAGACGCTGATCGAACGCGCGTTGCCGCGGCTGACCAGCCGTGATCCGGACGTCGCCTGGACCAGCGGTCAGTGGATGACCGAGGCCTCCGGTGGATCGGATGTGGGCAGCTCCGACACCCGCGCCGTCAGGGACAGTGACGGTTCCTGGAGATTATTCGGGCGGAAGTGGTTCACCTCCGCGGCCACGTCCGAAATGGCGCTGACGCTTGCGCGTCCCGAGGGCGGCCAGCCGGGCGGCCGGGGGCTCGCCCTGTTCTATCTCGAGACCCGCGATGAGGAGGGCCGCCTGAACGGCATCGAAGTCTGCCGGCTCAAAGACAAGCTCGGAACCCGCAAGGTCCCCACTGCCGAGCTGTTGTTGCAGGGTTGCCCGGCACAGCTGGTCAGGGAGGCGGAGAATGGCGTGCGTGACATCGTGCCGATGCTGGAGATGACACGCACCTGGAACAGTGTCTGCGCCATCGCCACCATGCGCCGCGGCATGGCTCTGGCCCGGGACTACGCGCGACGCCGAATCGCCTTCGGTGCGCCCTTGAGCCAGCAGCCGCTGCATCTGGATACCCTCGCGTGGCTGCAGGCGCGTACCGAATCGAGCTTCCATCTCTGTTTCTATCTGGTCGAGCTGATCGGGCGGCGCGAAGCCGGTGAGCTGACGGAGCTGGCGGCGGCGGAGCTGCGTCTGCTGACCTCACTGACCAAACTGAGCACAGGACGGGAGGCGGTGGCCGTGATCAGCGAAGTGATCGAGAGCTTCGGCGGTGCCGGCTATGTGGAGGACACCGGTCTGCCGCTGCTGCTACGGGATGCCCAGGTGCTGCCGATCTGGGAGGGCACCACCAATGTCCTGTCACTCGATCTTTTGCGCGCCCTCGGCGCCACCGGCGGTCCCGAACCCTTGTTGTCGCTCACCGCCCGCTGTCGGGTAGCCTGCAGGGACCCGCGGCTGGTGGAGGCAGCGGCTCTGGCGGAAGTCAGCGTGCGGCGGGCATCGGAATGGTATCGACAGCGTCTTGGGGATGAAGACCGGATCCGACTCGAAGCCGGTGCCCGTCGCCTCGCGCAGGTGCTCGGCCAGGCGACGGGCCTCGCCCTGCTGTGTGAGCACGCCCAGTGGGCGCTCGATCAGGAACAGGATGCGAGACCGGCCAAGGCCGCGGCGCGGCTGGCAGCCCACGGTCTGGGACGGCTGTATGAAATACCGGCCGATGACAGTGCATCGCTGGCTATGGATCTGGCCATGGATGAGGGCCACGACGCTTGAGGACCGGCATGGCAGAACGCCGCACCCGCACCGGTCTGATCGTCTCCCTGTGGATGTTCCTGGCCTGCGTGGCGCCGTCTCTCGCCGATACGGTGGAGACGTCCGGAGACGTGTTGCGCGTAGCGTTACCGGTGGCGGCCTATGGTATCGCCTGGCGGCGCGGCGACGACGAGGGACGGCGGCAGTTCCTGTGGGCATTTGCCGGCACGGTCGCCAGCACCTACGCCTTGAAAGCCGCGATCAAGAAGGAACGCCCGAACGGCGACGACAATGACGCTTTCCCTTCGGGCCACACCTCGTCCGCGTTCGCCGGTCCCGCCTTCCTCCACCGGCGCTACGGTTGGTCGGACGCCTGGCCCGCCTACGTCCTGGCCGCCTACACCGGCTGGACCCGGATAGACTCGGATAACCACGACACCTGGGACGTCCTCGGCGGCGCCGCGCTGGCGATTGGCTGGAACTGGTGGCTGGTGAATCCCCGGGACACGGAGCAGCCGGTTCAGATACAGCCGGTCGCCGGAGCCGGGTCCGTGGGTCTGCGGCTGGAAGGGCGCTGGTGATCGCGCGCGGACGCCATTTGCCGCCGCCCGTTCAGAGCAGGGCGTCGATCTTGGCGGCGCAGATGAAGTCGTTGCGGGACAGACCGTTGATGGCGTGGGTGGTGTAGCGCACCAGACAGTGGCCCCAGCCGACCTCCAGATCCGGATGGTGCCCTTCCCCATTGGCGATCCAGGCCACCGCATTGACGAAGGCGATGGTCCGATAGTAGCCCTTGAACCTGAAGTCGCGCCGGATCTCGGTGCCGTCGTCGTTCAGGCTCCAGTCCTCGTGGAGTTCGCCCAGCAGCGGTTCGGCTTCCTTCCGGTTCATGGGTTCGACCCCGCCCTCGCAGGGCTCGCATTTCTCGGTGGTCAGTTCGCTCATGGTTGTCCTCGGATGATACGGAGCGGCAGCGTTTCAGCTCGCCGCTTTCTGTTTGGGCGGGAATGCAGGGGGATGCATACCGAGCTTGTGAGCATCCTCGATCAGGGCCAGAAGGTCCATCTGCGCCAGCTTGTAGAGTTCGTCGGAGCTTTTGATGACGAAGTAGATCGGCTGGAAGATGTCTATCCGGTACGGGGTCCGCAATGCGTCGACGGGGTCGAAAGGCTTGCGTACCGGCACGTCGCTGTCGAGGGCGTACTGGACCTCGCCGATCGAGGAGCATAGCCCGGCGCCGTAGGCTCGGAGTTCGCGCCCGGGTCGATGGATCAGGCCGAACTCCACCGTAAACCAGTACAGCCGGGCGAGCATGGCGTGGTCTTCCTTGCGCGCCGCCAGTCCTGCCTTGCCATAAGCATGGCTGAACGCCGCAAACCCCTCATCCAGGAGCAGCGGGGTATGGCCGAAGATCTCGTGAAAGATATCCGGCTCCTGCAGGTATTCCATCTGCTCCCGCGAGCGGATAAAAGTCGCGGCCGGGAAGCGCCTGTTGGCCAGCAATTCGAAGAACTCGGTGAACGGGATCAGGGCCGGCACCGGCGCCACTTCCCAGCCCGTGTGTTGCCGCAGCACCGAGGAGACTTCCTCCAGCTGCGGCACCCGGTCGGTGGGAAGGCCGAGACGTTCGAGGTTGTGGAGATAGGCGCTGCAGGCGCGACCGGGGAGGATGCCCATCTGCCGTGCATAGAGTTCGGACCAGATCCGGTCTTCCTCTTGCGTGTACTGGATGTAGCCGTTTTCGTCCGGGATCTTGGAGGCGTAACGGGTGCCTTTGCCCATGAAGAACTCCGCAGTGAATACTATGCGCTTATTCTATCGCCGACCGGTGCAGGCCACATGACGCGGCGCCGCAGATTCGACTGGCCGCGGGCGCGCGGGTTGCCGCGTCGCGTATCAATCCCGGGGAGGATAGTGACGGGAGACGTAGTTTTCGACCAGTTCCTGGAACTCCGCCGCGATGCCGTCACCCTTCAGAGTCCTGGTCTTCTGCCCGTCTTCGTAGACCGGCGCCACCGGTTTCTCGCCGGTACCAGGGAGGCTGATGCCGATGTTGGCGTGCTTGCTCTCGCCGGGCCCGTTGACCACGCAACCCATTACCGCCACGGTCATATCCTCCACCCCCTGGAACTGTTTGCGCCACTCCGGCATCCGGTGACGGATGTGATCCTGGATATCCTGGGCGAGGGATTGGAAGAAGGTGCTGGTCGTCCGCCCGCAGCCCGGGCAGGCGATGACCATGGGCGTGAATGAACGCAAGCCCATGGTCTGCAGGATCTCCTGAGCGACGATCACCTCCCGGGTGCGGTCGCCGCCCGGTTCCGGCGTCAGCGAGATGCGGATGGTGTCGCCGATTCCCTCCTGCAGCAGCACGGCGAGGGCCGCGGTGGAGGCGACGATCCCCTTGGAGCCCATGCCGGCCTCGGTCAGTCCCAGGTGCAGCGGGTAGTCGCTGGCATCCGCCAGAGCCCGGTAGACCGCGATCAGGTCCTGCACGCCGCTCATCTTGCAGGAGAGGATGATGCGATCGCCGCGCAGACCGATATCCTCCGCCCGGCGGGCGCTTTCGATGGCCGAGGCGATCATCGCACGGTGCACGACCTGATCGGCGTCCACCGGATCGCTGGCGGCCGAATTCTCGTCCATCATGCGGGTCAGCAGTTCCTGGTCCAGGCTGCCCCAGTTGACGCCGATCCGTACCGGCCGGTCGTAACGGCAGGCCACCTCGATCATGGCGGCGAATTGCGGGTCCCGCTTGCTGCCCCGGCCGACGTTGCCCGGGTTGATCCGGTACTTGGACAGGGCCTCGGCGCAGCCGGGATAGCGGCTCAGCAGCTTGTGGCCGTTGAAGTGGAAATCGCCCACCAGCGGTGCGTTCACACCGAGCTGATAGAGGCGCTCGCGGATCTCCGGGACCGCGCGGGCGGCTTCCTCGGTGTTGACCGTGATCCGCACCAGTTCGGAGCCGGCTTTTGCCAGCGCTTTGACCTGTTCGACCGTGGAAGCCACGTCGGCGGTATCGGTATTGGTCATGGACTGGACCACGACCGGCGCGCCGCCGCCGATGCGCACGTGATCGACGGCCACACTCTGAGTGTGGCGGCGTCTGATGATGGCTGTCTGCTGCTTCACTGGCGTTGTCATGCCCGCTGCGAGGGTCCGGAGCCGGGAATGATAGCCGATGCGCCGGAGATGGCGGTGACGAACCGGCCTCGGTGCGCGCCCCGATCCTCCGGCGCGTGCTGCGCTCCATCAGCGCCAGCGGTTCCGGGCAAGTCCGGTCGCTGGTCCGCCGGCGGGCCTTGGGCTATCATCGGAAGCTCAACCAGTTGGTCCCGCGGGAGAGATCCTGCCGCACTGCGGCAGGACGCCGAAGGCGCAACCCGCCCGGAAACGCTCAGGCAACAGAGACGGCGGGACCATGTTGACTCTGGAGAGCGGTCGCCTGCGTGACCCACCGAAGGGGTACGGCCGGTGCCGGGGCACCGCGCTCAATCTCTCAGGTTTCAGGACAGAGGGGCGGCAGGACGGGAGTCCTGTCGCCCTTTTTTATTGGGCCTGTTGCTCCGGCGCGGGCGTTTCGATCCGGGAGTTTGCAAATGGGAGACAGAACGCCGCTCTACGACGCCCACGTGAACATGGGCGCGCGGATGGTGGACTTCGGCGGCTGGGACATGCCGGTCCATTACGGTTCCCAGATCGAGGAGCACCACGCGGTCCGCAACGACGCCGGCATGTTCGACGTCTCTCACATGACCGTGGTCGACCTGCACGGCAGCCGCACGGCCGCTTTCCTCCAGCGTCTGCTCGCCAACGACATCGCCAAGCTCGGCCAGCCGGGCAAGGCTCTGTACAGCTGCATGCTGACTGAAGACGGCGGCGTGATCGACGATCTCATCACCTATTACCTGCGTGACGACTGGTACCGGATAGTGGTCAATGCCGCCACACGGGACAAGGATATGGCCTGGATCTCCCGCCACGCCCTCGAATTCGAGGTCGAGGTGAAGGAACGCACGAGTTTGGCCATGATCGCGGTCCAGGGCCCGAATGCCCGTGACAAAGCCGCCCACTGTCTGCCCGCCGACGGCCGCGAAACCGCCATGGCTCTGAAGCCGTTTTTTGCCGCCAGCGTCGGCGACCTGTTCGTGGCCCGAACGGGTTACACGGGCGAGGACGGCTGGGAGATCATCCTGCCCGGCGATCGCGCGGCCGAACTCTGGGCCTGTCTGGCGACGGCGGGCATCCGTCCCTGCGGTCTGGGTGCCAGGGATACCCTGCGGCTCGAGGCGGGAATGAACCTTTACGGCAGCGACATGGACGAGACCACCTCGCCGCTGGAATCCGGCCTCGGCTGGACCGTGGCCTGGGAACCCGGTGAGCGGCAGTTTATCGGACGCGACGCGCTGGAGACCCAGCGCCGCGATGGCGCCGGACGCAAGCTGGTCGGCCTGCTGCTCGAGGACCGCGGCGTCCTGCGCGGTCATCAAAAGGTGGTGGTGGAGGGTGCTGGCGAGGGCGAGGTGACCAGCGGGACTTTCTCACCGACCCTGGGCCGCTCGATCGGGCTGGCCCGGGTGCCGGCTGCCACGGGCGATGCCTGTGAAGTCGTGATACGGGGCCGCCGCCTGGCCGCCCGGGTGGTCCGGCCGCCGTTCGTACGTCACGGCAAGCCGAGGATTTAGCTAGTATTTGTCTGTACAACGGGTCCCGGACCCGTGTTATCCGCGAGGGGAACGGGGAAATGAGTGACACACCTGCTGATCTGAAATACACCAAATCCCATGAGTGGGTCCGAGACGGCGGCGACGGCACCGTGACCATGGGCATCACCGACCACGCCCAGGCGGCGCTCGGTGACCTGGTGTTCGTCGAAGTGCCCGAGACCGGCCGCAAGCTCAGCGCGGGCGACGCCTGTGCCGTAGTGGAATCGGTGAAAGCGGCCTCGGATGTCTACAGCCCCGTCAACGGTGAAGTCGTCGAGGCCAACGAGGGCCTCGCCGATGCGCCCGAGAAGGTCAACGAGTCGCCCTATGCCGATGGCTGGCTGGTAAAGATCAGGCTGGACGACGATTCGGGTCTGGACGACCTGATGGACGCCGAGGCCTACGCCGCGACTCTGGATGATTGACGACGCCGGGCTCGTGCCGAGCCCGGCGCTGAGACGGGATCCGAACTATGCCATTTATTCCCCATAACGAAGACGACATCCGCGCCATGCTCGAGTCCATCGGCGTGGACGCAATCGATGATCTGTTCGATGAGATCCCCGAGTCGCTCAGGATCTCCGAGCTGGAGCACGTGCCGCCGGGCATGAGCGAGATGGAGATCGAGCGACTGATGCACCGGCGCGCTGCGCAGGATCATGGCGCCCTCTGCTTCATCGGGGCCGGCGCCTATGAACACCACATCCCGGCGGTGGTATGGGAGATCACGACCCGGGGCGAGTTCTACAGCGCCTACACGCCGTACCAGGCGGAGGCCAGCCAGGGCACCCTGCAGCTCATCTATGAGTACCAGACCATGATGTCCAGCCTGACCGGGCTGGACGTGTCGAACGCCTCACTGTACGACGGCGCCTCGGCGATGGCAGAAGCGGCCCTGATGGCGGTGCGCGCCAATCGCAAATCCGGCAGCGCCCGCATCCTGGTGGCGGGTACCGTCAATCCGGTCTATCTGAAAGTGGCCCGCACCATCGCCGGCAACCAGGGGCTGAGCTTCGAGCCCATCCCCATGGATCCGGCCACCGGTCTGGTGGATCACGCGGCGCTGGCGGCATTCGAAGACGAGGACATCACCGCGCTCGTCATCCAGCAGCCGAACTTCCTCGGCAACCTGGAGCAGGTCGATGATCTGGTCGACTGGGCCCACGCCCGGGAGGCCCTGGCCATCGCCGTTGTCAATCCCGTATCGCTCGCGCTACTCAAGCCGCCCGGCGAATGGGGAGGGAAGGGCGCCGACATCGCCTGCGGCGAGGGCCAGCCGCTGGGCGTGCCCCTGTCATCGGGCGGACCCTATTTCGGCTTCATGACCTGCAAGAGCGCGTTCGTCCGCCAGATGCCCGGCCGGATCGTCGGCCGCACGGTGGACCTGGAAGGGCGTCCGGGGTTCACGCTGACCCTGCAGGCCCGGGAACAGCACATCCGCCGCTCCAAGGCCACCTCGAACATCTGCACCAACCAGGGCCTGATGGTCACCGCTGCCACCATCCACATGAGCCTGCTCGGGACAGAAGGTCTGGAGCGGGTCGCGGCGTCCTCGATGGCCAACACTACCCGGCTCGTGAGCCGCCTCACCGAGATACCGGGCGTCAGGCCGATGTTCGACAGCCCGTATTTCCACGAGGCCGTGCTGCGTTTCGATTGCCCGGTGGCGCCGGTGCTCGAGGCTCTGGCCGAACGCGACGTGCTCGGCGGCTATGACCTGTCAGCGGATTTCCCGGAACTCGGGCAGGCGCTGCTGGTGTGCGCCACCGAGACCAAGCTGGAACAGGATATCGATGCTTATGCCCGGGCTCTGGGCGAAATCATGCGCAAGGCGCAGGTTGCCTGATCCCTTTTGCCAATCACGCTTTCCCGAATCTGGAGAACATCATGGCTACAGTGACGCTGCAGGGTAACGAGATTCACACCAACGGGGACCTGCCCCGCGTGGGATCGAAGGCGCCCGACTTTACTCTCACGGATCGCGATCTCAACGATATATCCCTCGGCGACTGGGTCGGCAAGAAGAAGCTGTTGTCCATTTTCCCCAGCGTGGATACCCCGGTGTGCGCGGTCTCGACCAAGAAATTCAACGACTATGCCCGCGAGCACGCGGACACCGTGCTGTTGATGATCTCCGCAGACCTGCCGTTCGCACAGAAGCGCTTCTGCGGTGCCGAGGGCCTCGACAACGTGCTGACCCTGTCGACCATGCGCGCCCCGGACTTCGCCACCCACTACGGGGTGCAGATCCAGGATGGTCCCCTGGCCGGCCTGTGCGCGCGGGCGGTGCTGGTGCTGGACGAGAACGATAACGTGGTCCATGCGCAGCTGGTGCCGGAGATCGCCGAGGAGCCGGATTACGATGCCGCGCTCAAGGCGCTCGGCTGAGCTTACGATCCTGAAGAGGTCTACGACACGACATGACTGAGCCCGTAATATTCGAGTATTCCCGTCCCGGCCGCCGCGCCCGGGCGCAGGCCCCCGCAGAGAAGCCTGCGGTGGAGATCCCGGCGTCGTTGCGCCGGACGAAACCGCCGCGTCTGCCGGAAGTCTCGGAACTGGAGACCGTGCGCCACTTCACGCGTCTGTCGAAGCTCAATTTCGCCATCGACACCCATTTCTACCCGCTGGGTTCCTGCACCATGAAGTACAACCCGCGGGCGTGTAACACGCTGGCGATGCTGCCCGGTTTCCTCGGCCGGCATCCGCTGGCGCCGGCCAGCCATGGCCAGGGCTTCCTGGAGTGCCTGTTCGAATTGCAGGAGATGCTCAAGGACGTCACCGGGATGAAGTCGGTGTCATTGACGCCCATGGCCGGCGCCCAGGGCGAATTCGCCGGCGTCGCCATGATCCGTGCCTATCATCAGGCTCGCGGCGATGAGCACCGCGACGAGATCATCGTGCCGGACGCCGCCCACGGCACCAATCCGGCCACCGCCACCATGTGCGGTTGCAAGGTGATCGAGATCCCCACCAAGGACGACGGGGACGTGGACATCGAGGCGCTGCGTGGCGTGCTGGGCCCCAATACGGCCGGCATCATGCTGACCAATCCGTCCACCGTCGGCGTGTTCGAGCGCAGCATCCTCGAGATCTCGGAGATGGTGCACGAGGCCGGCGGTCTGCTCTATTACGATGGCGCCAACCTGAACGCCATCCTCGGCCGCGCCCGGCCGGGAGATATGGGTTTCGACGTCATCCACATGAACCTGCACAAGACCTTCTCCACGCCCCACGGCGGCGGCGGTCCCGGGTCCGGCGCCGTGGGCGTCGCGGAGTGCCTGGAGCCTTTCCGCCCGCTGCCGGTCGTGGATCGTGACGGTGAAGGTTTCCGCTGGCTCACCGAGGCCGATCTGCCCCAGTCCATCGGCAGGCTGTCCGCGTTCATGGGCAACGCGGGCGTACTGCTGCGTGCCTATGTCTACGCCCGCATGCTCGGCCGGGAGGGCATGCGGCGGGTGGCGGACTTCGCCACACTGAACGCGAATTACATGGCCGCGCGTCTGCGCGAGAAGGGTTTCGACCTGGCCCATCCGGACCGTCGCGCCAGCCACGAGTTCATCGTCACGCTCAAGGCCCAGGCGAAGGAACTCAACGCCACCGCGATGGATTTCGCCAAGCGTCTGCTGGACTACGGCTACCATGCACCGACCACGTACTTCCCGTTGCTGGTACCGGAGTGCCTGTTGATCGAGCCCACCGAGACCGAGGCCAAAGAGGTGCTGGACAACTTCGTCGACGCCATGGCGTCTATTCTGGAGGAGGCCCGGTCGGACGTGGAGACATTAAAATCCGCCCCGCACACGACGCCGGTACGCCGGCTCGACGACGTCCGCGCCGCGCGCCATCTCGACGTCGCCTGGTCCCCGGACACCGACGCCGCATAGCGCCCCCCGGCGCCGCCGAAAGGAGATTCTCATGCCCGCTCTGATCTGCGGATCCTTCGCTTATGACTGCATCATGGTCTTCCCGGGCCGGTTCGCCGACCAGATCCTGCCCGACCAGATCCATATGCTGAACGTGGCCTTCCTGGTGCCGGAACTGCGCCGGGAATTCGGCGGCTGTGCCGGCAACATCGCCTTCAATCTCAAGCTGCTGGGCGGCGACGGCGAACCGATGGGCGCCGTCGGGCATGATTTTTCCCCCTACGCGGCCTGGATGGATGATCACGGCATATCCCGCCGTTATCTGCTGGAGGTGACGTCCGCTTTTACCGCCCAGGCCTATATCACCACCGACATGCAGGACAACCAGATCACCGCATTCCATCCCGGGGCCATGAGCCACGCCCACGAGATCGCGGTGCCGGCCGGCGCCGGATTCAGCTGGGGCATGGTCTCCCCGGATGGTCGGGAGGCGATGATCGAGCACGCCCGCCAGTTCGCCGAGGCCGGCATCCCGTTCATCTTCGATCCCGGCCAGGGCCTTCCCATGTTCGATGGCGACGATCTGGAGCGCTTTATCGAGCAGGCCAGCGTCGTCGCGGTCAACGACTACGAGGGTCAGATGCTGCAGGAGCGCACCGGCCTGAGCGCCGAACAGATCTCCCGGCGGGTAGACGCCCTGGTGGTGACCCGCGGCGGCGAGGGCTCGGTGGTGATCCGGGACGGCCGGGTGACCGAGATCCCAACGGCACGGCCGAGCGCCATCACCGATCCCACCGGCTGCGGCGATGCCTACCGGGCGGGTCTGCTCTATGGCCTGATGGCCGGTGCGGACTGGGAGACGACGGGCCGCATCGCCTCGCTGATGGGCGCCATCAAGATATCCACCCACGGCACCCAGAATCACGATTTTAATCCGGACAGTTTCCGAGAGCGTTTCGTGGAGAATTTCGGCTACGAGCCGGGCGTTTGAGCGACGCCATGATGATCCGCATACCCCATCGACTGCTGCCGTCGCTGCTGCTGCCGTTGCTCCTGTTGTTCGGCGCCGACGCGCCGGCCCAGGAGGCAGACTGGCGCAGCACGCTTGGGCGTATCGCCTCCGGCGTGGTTTCGATCCGTGTCGATGGCACCCGCGCCTTCGACACCAACTGGAACCAGTCAACCCAGGCTACGGGTTTTGTCGTCGACGCGGAGCGCGGCCTGGTCCTGACCAATCGCCACGTGGTGATGCCCGGGCCGGTCGTGGCGGAAGCCATCTTCATCAACAACGAAGAGGTCGAACTGCGCGCCGTCTACCGGGATCCGGTCCATGACTTCGGTCTCTACCGCTACGATCCCTCGAGCCTGCGCTTTATCGAGCCGGCCGAGCTGCCCCTGGCGCCCGAGGGCGCCCAGGTCGGGCGTGAGATCCGCGTGGTAGGCAACGATGCCGGAGAGAAATTGTCGATACTCGCCGGCACCCTGGCGCGGCTGGACCGCCGGGCGCCCGATTACGGCCGCGGCAAATACGGCGACTTCAACACCTTCTACTACCAGGCCGCGTCCAGCACCTCCGGCGGGTCCTCGGGTTCGCCGGTCATCGACATCGAGGGAAGGGTCGTCGCCCTCAATGCCGGGGCCAACACCCAGGCGGCCTCCAGCTTCTTCCTGCCTCTCGACCGGGTACAGCGCGCTTTGGCCTTCGTCCGTGAGGGAGAGCCGGTGCCGCGAGGCACGCTGATGACCGAGTTCGTGTATACGCCATTCGATGAACTGCGGCGGCTCGGTCTGGACCCGGGCACCGAGGGCGAAGTCCGCGCCGAATTTCCCGATGCGACGGGCATGCTGGTGGTCGAACAGGTGGTGCCGGGCTCGCCGGTCGCCGGCCAGATCGAGCCCGGAGACATCCTGGTCAGGATCGGCGGTCAGCCGGTGCCGGGTTTCGTCACCCTCGAGCAGATTCTCGACGACCACGTCGGCCAGGCTATCGGGCTGGATCTCCGGCGCGGGGGCGATTCCCTGCAGCTGGAAGTCCGGCCGATGGATCTCCACGCCATCACCCCGGACGCGTTCATCCAGTTCGGCGACGCGGTGGTCAATCAGCTGTCCTATCAGCAGGCGCGGCATCTCAACATGCCGCCCGAAGGCATCTATATCGCCAATCCCGGTTACGTCTTCGCCCGCGCCGGCATCCCCCGGGCGGCCGTCATCACCGCCATCGACGGCGAACCCACGCCACGGCTGGAGGATTTCCGCCGGATCGTGGAAGCCCTGGCGGACGGTCAGCGGGTGGCGGTGCGTTACTTCAGTTTCGAAGAGCCCCGAAACAGTACCTTGCGGGTCCTGCGGATGGACCGGCGCTGGTTCCCGGCCGAGTTCTGCCGGCGCGATGACGCGGCCGGTTTCTGGCCCTGTGAACCACTCCCTGCGGCGGGCGAGGCACCGCCACCGGAACCCGCCGAAACGCGCTTCGTGAGCCAGCCGGATCCCCGTCTGGCGCGACTGAGCCAGTCATTGGTGATGGTCAATTACGACATGCCCTATCCCATCTCCGGGGTCTCCGAGCGCCATTACCAGGGCACCGGCGTGGTCATCGACGCGGACCGTGGTCTGGTCGTGGTCGACCGCAACACCGTGCCGGTGTCTTTGGGCGACGCCCGCATCACCATTGCCGGCTCGCTGGAGCTGCCGGCCCGTGTGGTGTGGATACACCCCCTGCACAACCTGGCGGTGGTCGGCTACGACCCGGCGCTGATCGGCGATACGCCGGTCCGTTCGGCGCGCTTCGGCGAGACCCGGGTGCGGCCCGGGGATACGGTTTGGGCCGTGGGCCTCAAGGGCGACCATAGTCTGGCCGCGCAGCGTACCGAAGTGGCGTCCATCGATCCGGTGGCCTTCCCCCTGTCCCGGACGCTCAGGTTCCGGGATACGAATCTCGAGACGATCTCTCTGGTCAACGGACCGTCCGAGTTCGACGGCGTCCTGATCGACGAATCCGGTGACGTCATCTCACTGTGGTCGAGCTTCGCCTACCATGCCGGCCAGGAGCTTAAACAGGTCAACAAGGGCCTGCCTTCCGCCATCGTCGCCGAGGTCGCCGGGATCGTCGCGGGCCAGCGCCCGCTCCGATCCCTGGAAGCGGAATTCGCAACCATCCCCCTGGCCAGTGCACGGAACTTCGGCCTGCCCGAGTCCTGGGCACGCCGTCTGGAAGGCCACAACGGCGACCAGCGCGAGGTGCTGCAGATCATCCGTCTGGTGGCCGGTTCGCCGGCCGCGGCGGCACTGAAGACCGGCGACCTGCTGCTGGCGGTGGATGGGGAGCCGGTGAGCAGCTTCCACGAAGTGGAACTGCTGACCCAGAAGCCGTCGGTGGATCTGGTCCTGTGGCGAGACGAGGCCGAGCTTGGACTGACCGTCGAGACCGTTTCCCTGGACGGGCACGACATCGACCGGCTGTTGGTATGGGCCGGTGCGCTGCTGCAGTCACCCCATCGGGCCATCGCCGCCCAGCGGGGCGTCGAGCCCTACGGCGTGTACGTGGCCTATTTCAACTACGGTTCGCCTGCTTCACGCTACCGTTTGTGGGCCGGCCAGCGGATCGTCGAGGTGGATGGCCAGCCGACTCCGGATCTGGACGCATTCCTCGCTGCCGTCGCGGGCCGTCCCGACCGGGCGGCGGTGCGTTTGAAGACCATCGACTGGAACCGGTCAGTGGAGATCATCACCCTGAAGCTGGATAACCGCTACTGGCCGGCGTACGAGTTGCGGCGTCAGGCCGACGGCTGGCAGCGGCAGGCGATCGATTCTCCGCTGACGCCGTCCCTTTGAGCGAATCGGCGGTCCTGCGCCGGATCGTCAGCGGCGGGCAGACCGGAGTCGACAGGGCGGCGCTGGACGCGGCGCTGGCGCGTGACTTTCCGTGCGGCGGCTGGTGTCCTCACGGCCGCTGGTCGGAAGACGGCCCGATCCCCGGCCGCTATCCCCTCCGCGAGACCGACAGTCCGGATCCGGCGGAGCGCACCGAGGCCAACGTGCGCGACAGCGACGCCACCGTCGTCATCGCCAATGGCCCGCCGGCCGGAGGCACCCGGCTGACCGCGGAGCTGGCGCTGCGGCTCGGCCGGCCTCTGTGCAGGATCGACATCGGCCGGGTCGATGTGGCGGGCGCGATCGAGTTGCTGGCCGGCTTCGTGGAGGCACAGGCCGTCGGAGTCCTCAACGTCGCCGGTCCCCGCCGCAGTCAGGCGCCGGAGGCGGAGGAGATGACCCGGGAGATCGTCGGCGGCTTGCTGGACCGGATGGCGTGAGCGGATGGCCTTGACGGATCGTCCAGGCGGATGGATCAGACGGTTTCCCGCAAGGCCGAGGTGAGCGCGGCCAGGGATTCGATCGGCGGCGAACAGGACGTGCCACGGCAGAGATAGGCGGTGACATCTCCCCGGGGCGCTTTGGTGGCCAGCCCCTCGGGCAGGGACGGTGCATCGGCCGGGATGGCGAACACCAGCCGGCGTGGCGCATACATCAGCAGCGCGGTCCGGAGCCACTCCGACATGGCCTCGGGTGTCCCGCGGACGATGATGATCTCGGGCGGATAAAGCTGTTCCTCGAGGGCGTCCAGCAGGCTGCAATGGGCATAGGGCATCTGGGCCATCGGAGCGGCCGCCGCCCGCAGCGTGGCCTCGGCGGCATCCAGATAGCGGGTCTCGCCCAGCAGATGGCCGAGACGGCCCAGGGCCAGGGCGGCGACGCCGTTGCCCGACGGCGTGGCATCGTCGGAGAACGGCCGCGGCCGATGGATCAATGCCTCGTGATCGTCGGCGGTGAAGAAGAATCCGCCGTGTTCAGCGTCCATGAAACGGGCCAGCAGGGTATCCGCCAGATCCGTGGCGAAACGGAGCAGGGCCCCGTCCCAGCGGATCTGCAGCAGTTCGATGACGCCGTCGAGCATGAAAGCGTAGTCGTCGAGATAGGCCGGGAACCGGGCCCGGCCGTCTTTCCAGCAGGCCAGAAGACGGCCGTCCCGCCACAGCTCTCCGCGGACGAAGTCGCTCGCGGCCTCGGCCGAGTCCGCCAGATCCGTCCGCTGCAGGTGGCGGGCGGCGATCGCCATGCCGCGGATCATCAGGCCGTTCCATGCGGTCAGGATCTTGTCATCCCGGCCCGGGCGCACGCGCCTGGACCGGGCCTCGAACAGCTTGGTGCGGGCGTCTTCCAGTTGCGTCTGCAAGGCCTCGGCCGTGATGCCCCGGGACTGGGCGACGCTCGCGACGGGTTGATAGGTATGCAGATGCCAGCGACCCTCGAAATTGGGCTCGCGGTCCAGTCCGAACACCTCAGCGAAGGGCCCGAATGCTTCCTCGCCCAGCAGTTCACGGACTTCGTCCGCGTCCCAGGCATAGAACCGGCCTTCCTCTCCCTCGGAATCCGCGTCCAGGGTCGAGTAATAGCCGCCTTCCGGCGCCTGCATCTCCCGCAGCACCCATTCCGCGGTCTCATCGGCCACGCGTCCGAACAGGGCCTCGTTGGTGGCGGCCCAGGCCTGGCTGTACAGGGCCAGCAGCGGACCGTTGTCATAAAGCATCTTCTCGAAGTGGGGGATCATCCATTGATCGTCCACCGAATAACGGCAGAAGCCGCCGCCGATCTGGTCGTAGAGCCCGCCCTGAGCCATCCGCTGCAGCGTGAAGCTGGCCATGAACAGGGCGCGCAGGTCCGGGTCGTCGCCGGTCGCGGTGCCGCGCCAATGGCGTAGCAGGCGCTCGATGCTGGTGGGATGAGGGAATTTGGGTGCCCGGCCGAAGCCGCCGTGGGACCGGTCGAAATTCTCTTCCAGCTGTTGCCGCGCCCGGTCCAGCAGCGTCGCCGGCGGCAGGGCCGCGGCGCTGTCTACCGCCGAGACGCGCTCGAACACGTCGCGCACCGCATCGGCCTGTTTGCGGATCTCGTCCCGGTTCTCCCGATAGTAGTCGGCCACTCGCAGGAGGATCTCCCGGAAGGCGGGCATGCCGTGGCGGGGACGATCCGGAAAATAGGTACCGCCGAAAAACGGCGTATGGTCGTCGGGCGTCAGGAACATGGTCAGCGGCCAGCCGCCGGGCCGCTGGATCAGCATCTGGTGGGCGAGCTGATAGATCTTGTCCAGGTCCGGCCGCTCTTCCCGGTCCACCTTGATGTTGACGAACAGACGGTTCATCAGCTCGGCGGTCTCCGCGTCCTCGAATGACTCGTGAGCCATGACATGGCACCAGTGACAGGCGGAATAGCCCACCGACAGAAGGATGGGTCTGTCCTCTTCGCGGGCCCTCTCGAGCGCCTCCTGGCCCCACGGATACCATTCCACCGGATTATCCGCGTGCTGCAGCAGATACGGACTGGTCTCGTCGGCGAGATGGTTGACGGTGGCGTTCATGATCGCTCCCGGGACGGCGAACTCGGCTAAACTGCGGACTATACCGGAGCCCATCCCGGGCCGCCGATGCCACCAGCGAGACCACCACAGTGAGTGAAGCCGCGATCGCCGCGCCGGCGTTGCCGGAACTCAAGCTCAAGGCCCGCCAGGATCGGCGTCTGCGCGGCGGGCACCTGTGGGTCTACAGCAACGAGGTCGACGTGGCGGCGACGCCGCTCAAGTCGTTCGCCCCCGGGGACATGGCGCGGGTGGTCAACGACCACGGCCGGTTCCTCGGTTATGCCGGTGTCCATCCCCATGCCCTGATCGCCGCGCGCATCATCTCCCGGAATCCGGATCATCCGCCCGGCCGCCCGCTGTTCGTCCATCGCCTGCGTGTGGCCCGGAGCGTGCGCGATTCGCTCTACGACGACGGCCATTACCGGCTGCTGTTCGGCGAGTCCGACGGCGTGCCGGGGCTGGTCGCGGACCGCTATGGCGACGTGGTGGTATTGCAGTCGGCCACCGCGGCCATGGAAGGCCTCAAGGGCGAGATCGTGGACGCGGTCCGGCGCGAATTGGCACCCGCCGGCATCCTCTGGCGTAACGACGGCGGTGCACGTGATCTGGAACAGCTGGAGCGGTACGTGGAACTGGCGTGGGGCGAAGTGCCCGACGAGGTGCCGGTGCACGAAGGGCCGCTGAGCTTCGCGGCGCCGGTCCGGTATGGCCAGAAGACCGGCTGGTTCTTCGATCAGCGTGACAACCGGCTGCGTTTCGCCCGCTACCCGGCGGACAGCGTGCTGGACGTCTTCTGTTACACCGGGGCATGGGGTCTGGGTGCGGCCAGCCGTGGCGCCCGTGCGAGCTTCGTCGATTCGTCTGCCCAGGCATTGCGATGGGTGGAGGCCGGAGCCGGGCGGCTGGGGGTGGAAGCGGAATTGATCCAGGGCAATGCCTTCGAGGCGCTGCGCGGTCTGCGCGACGACGGCCGCCGCTTCCGCGCCGTGGTCGTGGATCCGCCGGCTTTTATCAAACGCAAGAAGGACTACCGCAGCGGCCTCGCCGCCTACCAGCGCGTCAATCAACTGGCCATGCTGTTACTGGAGCGCGATGGTTTCCTGGTCAGTTGCAGCTGCTCCCATCATCTCGCTACCGCCGACCTGCTGGCGGCCTTGCAGCGCGCAGCGCGCCACGTGGACCGCTTCGTCCAGGTGCTGGAGATCGGCGGCCAATCCGCCGATCATCCGCAGCATCCGGCGATCCCGGAGACCGCCTATCTGAAAGCGATCTTCTGTCGCGTCGTGGCCGCAGACAGTCAGGGTGCGTGAGCGCTCGAGGCGGGTCCTGCGCCGCTATCGGTGCTGCTAAACTACGCGCCCATGATCACCTACCCTCAGATCGATCCGGTCGCCCTGGCGCTGGGACCCCTGAAGATCCGCTGGTACGGACTGATGTACCTGGTCGGATTCGCCATCGCCTGGTTCCTGGCCCGGAGCCGGGCCCGGCGTCCCGAATTCGGCTGGAAGGTCGAATGGGTCGACGACCTGATCTTCTATCTCGCGGTCGGTCTGATCGTCGGTGCCCGTATCGGCTACATGCTGTTCTACGGCATGGCCGGCATCATCGCCGATCCCCTGTCGATTATCCGGGTCTGGGAAGGCGGCATGTCCTTCCACGGCGGGTTGCTGGGCGTCGCGCTGGCCATCTGGCTGTTCGGACGCAAGGTCGGGAAATCTTTTTTCGAGACCGCCGATTTCGTCGCGCCGCTGGCGCCCCTCGGCCTCTGCGCCGGGCGGCTCGGTAACTTCATCAACGGCGAACTGTGGGGCAAGACCACAGACGTGCCCTGGGCGTTCGTGGTCGACGGCGTGCCGCGGCATGCCTCCCAGCTCTACGAGGGAGCTCTGGAAGGGATAGTCCTGTTCGTGATCCTGTGGCTCTACTCCGGACGCCGGCCCCCCACCATGGCCGTGTCCGGCGCCTTCCTGCTCTTCTACGGTCTGTTCCGTTTCAGTGTCGAGTTCGTGCGGGTGCCGGATGCCCATCTCGGATACCTTGCTCTGGACTGGGTGACCATGGGCCAGATCCTGTCGGCGCCCATGATCCTCTTGGGTCTGCTGTTCCTGTTCCTCGCCTACCGCGCTCCGGCGACGGCGCGCGATCACTGAACCCATGCGACAGTATCTCGATCTGCTCGGCCATATCCGGCAGCACGGCCTGCGCAAGGAGGACCGCACCGGTACCGGCACCCTGTCGGTGTTCGGTCATCAGATGCGCTTCGATCTGGGCCAGGGGTTCCCGCTGCTGACTACCAAGAAACTGCACATCCGCTCCATCGTCCACGAACTGCTGTGGTTCCTGAGTGGCGAGACGAATATCGCCTACCTCAAGGACAACGGCGTCAGCATCTGGGACGGGTGGGCCACGCAAGAGGGTGAGCTGGGTCCGGTGTACGGGCGGCAGTGGCGGGCCTGGCCACGGCCCGGTGGCGAGGACATCGACCAGATCAGCCAGGTGGTGGAGCAGATCCGCGAAAATCCGGACTCGCGGCGGATTATCGTCGTCGCATGGAATCCCGCCGAGCTGCCGGACGAGCGGGTGAGTCCCCAGGAGAACGTCCACGCCGGGCGCATGGCGCTGGCACCATGCCACTGTCTGTTCCAGTTCTGGGTCGGTGACGGCAAGCTGTCCTGTCAGCTGTATCAGCGCAGCTGCGACGTATTCCTCGGCGTGCCCTTCAACATCGCATCCTATGCCTTGCTGACCCATATGATCGCCCAGCAATGCGATCTGGCCGTCGGCGACTTCGTCTGGACCGGCGGCGACGTGCATCTTTATCTGAATCATCTGGAACAGGCCGACGAACAGCTCAAACGTACCCCGGGAGCGCTGCCGCGACTGCGGATCGTCCGGCGGCCGCCGTCGATTTTCGAATACCGCTTCGAAGACTTCGTGATCGAGGGCTACGAGCCCCAGGCACACATCAAGGCGGCGGTGTCGATCTAGTGCGTCTGACCCTGGTAGTGGCCGCGGCCGAGAACGGCGTCATCGGCCGCGACGGCGCATTGCCCTGGCATCTTCCCGCCGACCTCCGGCACTTCAAGCGCATGACCCTGGGCAAGCCGATCCTGATGGGGCGCAAGACTCATCAATCCATCGGCCGCGCGCTGCCCGGTCGATTGAACCTGGTGCTGACCCGCCAGGCCGACTACCCGGCGCCGGGCTGCGAGCTCGTGCGCAGCCTGGATGAAGCCGTGGCGCGGGCAGCCCGGGAGGGAGCCGAAGAACTGATGATCATCGGCGGCGCCGGACTTTACCGGGAGGCGATGGGCCGCGCGGACCGGATCCTCCTGACCCGGGTCCACGACGTCTTCGACGGCGACACCTTTCTGCCCGACATCGATCCGGCCGAGTGGATGGAGGTGTCTCGTCGACGGCGTGAGGCCGACGCCGCAAATGCTGTAGCCATGAGCTTTATCGAGCTCGCCCGGCGCGGATCCGGTGGTGAGGCCTGACGACCGCCCGGCCGGCCCCGCGGACAGGGATGGGGGGTTGCGGCTGCGGTATCATAAGAGCCCTTGAAAGCCCTGACGGCTTTGAGGCCACGAGGCGGATCATGGACATCGGCGTCCCCTACAGAGAACTGGCAAGACTGGATGTCGGCGGGCTGGCGGAGGAACTGCTTGGCCTGAGCGACGCCGATTGGGACGCCCGGCCGATCCGGCGCGCTTCCCTGGCGGGCAGCGAGAGCCACTGCGCGGCGGATTCCATCGTCATGCGCCATGAGTGGGTGCCGTCTTATTCCCGCCGCGGGTTCAAGACGCTGCAGGAATCCCTGCTGGACTGGGCGCAGCGAAACGGCCGCGACGGCAGGCCCATGCTGCCGGTGATGGAGGAGCGGAACAGCGAGACCAGCATCTTTACCTTCCCGGACTGGTTCCGCTGGCAGAGCCGCGTGCTGCCCATCGTCTCGGCCGTGCTGGAGCCGATCGCCCGTCCCGCCGGCGTGCTGACCCGCGCGCTGTTCGTGCGCCTGCCACCCGGGGCGGAAATCAAGCCCCATCAGGATGGTCAGGCTCTGGCCGCCCGTGCCCACCGCATCCACGTGGCCATCAGCGATTGTCCCCGCTGTTTCTACACCATCGGCGACGAACGTTTCGCCATGACCCCCGGCGTCGCCTACGATTTCAACAACCGCTGGACCCACGCCGTCCACAACGAGGGCGAGACGCCGCGCATCAACCTGATGCTGGAGTATCTGCCCGACCCGGCCTGGGTATTCCCCCTGCCGCTGATCCTGTCGGACCCGAGGGGTCGCCCCGCTGCGGCCTGAGGCCCCTCGCGTCTCCCAGCCATCCTGTTTCCAATCTGCCTGAAGGAGAATTGCATGAATCACACGACTATACGTCCAGCCCGCGTCGTCCTGGTGGCGATCGTTGCCGCGGCCGTGATGGCCGCCGGCTGTCAGACGCTGGATCCCTACACGGGTGAGCAGAAGGTCAGCAATACCACCAAGGGCGCGGCCATCGGCGCCGTCGCCGGCACCATCGGCGGCATCATCGTCGGCGGCAGTCGCAAACAGCTGCTGATCGGCGCCGGTATCGGCGCGCTGGTAGGCGCCGGGGTCGGCGCCTACATGGACAAGCAGGAGCGGGAGCTGCGAGAGCGTCTCCAGGCGACCGGCGTCAGCGTCACCCGCAGCGGTGACTACATCATCCTCAACATGCCGGGCAACGTGACCTTCGGCACCAATTCCTCGGACATCAACGCGCAGTTCTATCCGGTGCTGGATTCCGTCGCCATCGTGGTCAACAAATACGAAAAGACCTACGTAGACGTAATCGGCTACACCGACAGCACCGGCACGCTGGCCATCAATCAGCCGCTCTCCGAGCGCCGCGCCCAGAGCGTCGCCTCGTATCTGCAGAGCCAGCAGGTCCTGCCCCAGCGCCTGGTCGTAACCGGCCGCGGGCCCAGCAACCCGATCGCGTCCAACGACACGCCGGAGGGCCGCGCCCTCAACCGGCGGGTCGAGATCGTGCTGACGCCGTTGACCTGATGGGCGCGGCCCCGGCTGCCGGCCGGCAGGCGCTGGTGGCCGGCGCCACCGGTCTGATCGGCCGGCGCCTGCTGTCGCTTCTGGCCGACAGCGGTCGTTACGAGCGGGTCCACGCCCTGACGCGACGGCCGCTGGATGCCGGGGAGCGGGTAGTGGAACACCGGGTCGACTTTGCCGCGCTCGAGCAGGCGGCGTCCGCCATCGGACCGGTGGACGAGGCCTTCTGTGCCCTGGGGACCACGATCCGGCGGGCCGGCAGCAAATCGGCCTTCCGGCGCGTGGACCATGATTACGTGATCGCCTTCGGTCTGCTCGCGAAGACCCTGGGTGCCAGGTGCCTGTCGGTGGTCTCGTCGCTGGGGGCCGATCCCCGGGCGCGGAACTTCTATCTTCGGGTCAAAGGTGAGACCGAGTCGGCGTTGCGGGAGATGGGCCTGCCGGGGCTGGCCCTGTTCCGCCCTTCGCTGCTGCGCGGCCCCCGTGAGGAATTCCGCCTCGGAGAAGAGGTCGGCAATGCGGCCATGCACCTGTTCGGGGCGCTGATCCCGGCTCGCTACAAGGCGGTCAGTGATCGGGAGCTGGCCAGCGCCATGCTGGCGGTGACCGCGGCGGGCGTTAGCGGCGTGCGCGTCATCGAGTCGGACGAGATCCGCCGGCTCGGCGCCGGTGCCTGATCGACCCGGGGTCGGCGCATCTCGTTGCGTCTGGTCGTCTCAGAACAGCGGCGAGACGAACAGGCCGATGACGCAGAGCATGCCGATGGTCCAGACGATGGTGCGCCAGGGATTCATGTCGCCGAGGTAGGCCAGGATATACAGACCCCGCGCGCCCACGAACACCAGCGCCAGGGTGTCTCTCAACGCGGCGTCGGTGCCGCCGTGATGAGCCACCCACACGGCCGCCGCGAAAGGCGCGAAGGCCTCCAGCGAATTCAGGTGAGCTGCCTGGGCACGCGCAGCGCGGCCGGTCAGGCGCGCCTGCTGGGGCCGCGGGTTGCCGAGATCGTAACGGCCCTCGGCCTCGAT
>CBDTYJ010000008.1:0-24219 GCA_965364575.1 uncultured Gammaproteobacteria bacterium | reverse complement strand
CGGACAGATCGTCTATCAGCTTGCGGAGATCATCAAGGGCAGCCCGGTGTCCGAGAGAGCTCAGCTGATCGGCCAGCAGGTCGGCATCCTGATGCTGCTGTTGCTGATGAGTTTCGCCTTCTATAACGACATCGCCCGGTTGGCCGGATAAACAGGCGCGCCATGACCCAGAAGAGATTCCATGCGGCCCTGGCGCTCATCCTCTGCATCGCTTCGAGCCTGGCGATGGCGCAGACGGCGTTCGTGGTGCGCGACATGAGGGTAGAGGGTCTGCAGAGGATCTCGGAAGGCACGGTGTACAACTATCTGCCGGTCAACATCGGTGACACGGTGGACAGTCAGCGAGTCGAGGAATCCCTGCGCGCGCTGTATGGCACAGGCCTGTTTGCCGACATCGAGCTGCGCCAGGACGGCAGTACCCTCGTCATCGCCGTGCGCGAGCGTCCCTCGATCAAGTCGTTCTCCATCAGCGGCAACAAGGACATCGAGACCGAGGAACTGGAAGAATCCCTGCGCAACGTCGGCCTCGCCGCCGGCAAGACCTTCGATCGGGCGGTGCTGATGAATGTGACCCAGCTGCTCACCGATCAGTATTACAGTCGCGGCAAGTACAACGTGGTGGTGGATGCCGAAGTCGAGGAGTCCGACGACAATACCGTCACCATCGCGATCGACATCAACGAGGGCAAGCGCGCCCGCATCCAGCAGATCAATATCGTCGGCAACCAGGCCTTCGACGACGAGGAGTTGCTCAAGGCGTTCCAGCTGAGCACGCCGAACTGGCTGTCCTTCTACAAACAGGATGACCGCTACGCCCGCGAGACCCTGCTCGGTGATCTGGAGACCCTGCGGTCCTACTACATGGACCGTGGCTACGCCAGCTTCGAAGTCTCGTCGACCCAGGTGGCGATTTCCCCGGACAAGCGGGACATCTTCATCACCATCAACGTGGACGAGGGCGAGCCCTACGTCATCTCGGGTATCGATCTCGCCGGCGACCTGGTCGTGCCCGAGCAGCAGCTCCAGGCGCTCGTGCTGGCCAAACCGGGACAGACCTTCTCGCTGCGTATGCTGACCCAGACCTCGGACCTGATCAGCTACCGGCTCGGCGAAGAGGGGTTCGCCTTCGCCCGCGTCGAACCGATACCGGAGATCAACGAGGAGACCAAGGAGGTCCAGGTGACCTTCTACGTGGATCCCGGCAAACGCGCCTATGTACGACGGATTCAGTACAGGGGCGTGCGTTCGACCAAGGACGAAGTTTTCCGCCGAGAGATGCGGCAGCTGGAGGGTGCGTTCCTGTCCAACCGCGGCGTCGAGCGTTCCGAACAGCGCCTGCGGAGGTTGCCGTTCGTGGAAGAAGTGGAGGTCGACACCCAGCCGGTACCCGGCACCGATGACCTTGTGGACGTGGATGTGGAGATCACCGAGGGCCAGCCCGGATCCTTCGGCGGTGGCGTCGGCTACTCCGGCTCCCAGGGTATCCTCCTCAACGGCAATATCGTCCACACCAATTTCATGGGCACGGGTAACCGGGTCGAGCTGGACATCAACACCAGCGAATACGTCACAGTCTACCGGGCTCTGTACACCAATCCCTACGTGACGCCCGACGGCGTCTCGCGCACGGTCTCGCTGTCCTACCGGGACGTCACCCAATTCACCAACGGGTCATCGGACTTCGACACCAAGACCTGGACGGCCGGCCTCGAATACGGCTATCCGGTATCCGAGTACTCCCGCATCCGATTCGGTGTCGCCGTGCAGAGCGCCGAATTATCGACCGACAACGGCAGCTCGCTACAGCAGCGCGAGTGGGTGAGCAGGAACGGCAATCCGACGCAGGAGATCTTCGAGCTGCCCAATGGCATCGTGGTCTTCAACAAGACGGACTTCTACACGTATGAGCTGCTCGGCGGCTGGACCTACGACAGCCGCAACCGGGTCCTGTTCGCGGATCGCGGCGCCCGCCAGCGGCTGGCGCTGAGCTCGACAGGGCCGGGCTCGGAGGTGGAGTTCTACACCATCCGCTATGACTGGCGGAAATACTGGCCGATGTTCTGGAATCTCACCCTGCGCTACTCCGGCGAGGTGTCCTGGGGCGAAGACTTCGGTTCGACCACGACCTTGCCGCCGTACAAGCGTTTCTTCGGCGGCGGGCCGGATACGGTGCGCGGTTACCGCGAGGGCCGGCTGGGCCCCTTCGACACCAACGGCAATCCCTACGGCGGCAACGCGCTGGTCGCCAACCAGTGGGATCTGATCATCCCGACGCCGGAGAAGCTGCAGGGCAAGGCCCGTTTCAGTTTGTTCTACGATATCGGTAATGTATTCTCCACCGACAGCACCCGGTACCCGATCATCAACGATCAGGGAGAGTTGGAGGAACTGGATTTCGATTTCGACCTCAACGATTTGCGTCAATCCGTTGGAGGCGCGGTCGAGTGGCTCTCGCCGATGGGCGTGTTCCGTTTCAGTTATGGCATCCCGCTTAACGACGAACCGGAGGACCAGACAGAGGAATTCCAGTTCACCATCGGGTCCCAGTTCTGATTAGAGTCTGTAGTAAGGAAATGCTTCGAATGAAAGCAATGCAAATTTTCGCGTGCACGATGCTGGCGCTGCTGATGCTCACTGCCGGGGTGGCGGATGCCCAGACCGCCAAGATCGGTGTCGTCAATTTCGGCAGGTTGCTGGACGAATCGCCTCAGGCACAGGCCTCCCAGCGGGCCCTGCAGGACGAGTTCGCGCCCCGGCAGCGGGAGCTGCGAGGCCGCGAGGAACAGCTGAAGTCGCTGGAGGAGCGTCTGACCCAGAGCGAGGGTTTCATGAGCGAAGACGAGCGCCAGAACCTGGAGCGCGAGGCGCGGGATCTGCAGCGGGAATTGAATCGGGGCAAGTCCGAGTTCGGTGAAGATCTCAGCCTGCGCCGCAACGAGGAGCTGGGGAAGCTCCAGCGGATGCTGATCGAAGAGGTGCAGAGCGTAGCGTCCGCCCAGGGCTATGACATCGTCCTCAGCGAGGCGGTCGGCGTGGTCTACGCCAGCACCGCCGTCGATCTGACGGATCAGATCCTGGCCGCTCTGCAGGCGCGGAACGCGGCGGGCGCCGGCGGCAACTGACCGGAGGTCCGTATGTCCCACACCCTGGGCGAGCTGGGCGTACGCTTCGGCTGTATCGTCCAGGGTGACCCCGATACCGTCATCGACGGTGTCGGGACGCTGGCCGGGGCGGTGCCCGGCCAGATCGCCTTCCTGGCCAACGCCCGTTATCGACGATTCCTGGACGGGACCCGGGCCTCGGCGGTTATCCTGAGCCCGAAAGACGCTGACGGCTTCGTGGCTCCGGCTCTGCTGGCGGACGATCCCTACCTGACCTATGCGCGTGTGGCAGCGCTGCTCGCGCCGGAACCGCGGCGCCCGGCCGGCATCTCTCCCGCGGCAACGGTGGACGCCTCGGCCGAGGTGGCGGCGGACGCCTGGGTCGGTCCGGGCGCGGTGGTGGAGCCCGGCGCGATCATCGGTCCCCGCTGTTTCGTCGGTCCGGGCAGCATCGTCGGCAGAGAGGCCCGATTGCAGGGCGATTGCCGGCTGGTCGCGAGGGTGGTGATCTGTCACGGTGTCGCCCTCGGTGAGCGGGTCATCGTCCACCCCGGCGCCGTGCTGGGCAGCGATGGATTCGGCATGGCCCGGGAGGGAGAGGCCTGGATCAAGGTCCCGCAGCTTGGGGGGCTCGTGATCGGCAGCGATGTCGAGATCGGCGCCAACACCACTATCGATCGCGGAGCCATCGAGGACACGGTGATCGGCGACGGCGTCAAACTGGACAACCAGATCCAGATCGGACACAACGTCCGCATCGGCGATCACACCATCATCGCCGGTTGCACGGGCATATCGGGCAGCGCCGTGGTCGGACGGCGCTGCATGATCGGCGGCATGGTGGGCATCGCCGGGCATCTGGAGATCTGCGATGACGCGGTGATCACCGGGCAGACCCTGGTCAGCCATTCCGTGCGCAAACCCGGCGTCTACTCAAGTGCCTTGCCCCTGGACGAGGCCAGCAAGTGGCGGCGCAACAGTGCCCGATTCCGGCAGCTGGATACCCTGGCGAAGAAAGTCCAGGCTCTGAGCCGGGTCGCCGGCAACGACGAACGGGAGAAGACGGATGAATGACGCGAACACAATGGATATCGGGCGGATCATGGAGTTCCTGCCCCATCGCTATCCGTTCCTGCTGGTCGACCGCGTAGTCGCCTACACGCCGGGCGAATCCCTCCAGGCGATCAAGAACGTCAGCGTCAACGAACCGTTCTTCCAGGGACATTTCCCCGGCCGACCAGTGATGCCGGGCGTGATGATCATCGAGGCTCTGGCACAGGCCGCCGGGCTGCTGGCTTTCGTCACCCAGGGCGGGCCACCGGACCCCGGCATGACCTTCTACTTCGTGTCCATCGACAAGGCGCGCTTCCGCAGACCGGTCCTTCCGGGCGACAAGCTGGCGCTCAACGTCACCTTCGACCGGATCCTGCGCGGCATCTGGCGATTCTCCGCCACGGCGAGCGTCGATGACGAAACCGCTGCCAGCTGCGAGTTGATGGTCGCACCCAGGGGCGGCATGGATTGATCCATCCCAGCGCCATCGTCGATCCTGGCGCCGAACTTGGCAATGGCGTCGAGGTCGGTCCATTCAGCGTCATCGGTGCCGGGGTGCAGATCGATGACGACTGCCGCATCGGCCCCCATGTGGTCATCAAGGGGCCGACGCGCATCGGGCGGTCCACGAAGATCTTCCAGTTCAGCTCTGTCGGCGACGACCCCCAGGACAAGAAGTACGCCGGCGAGGAGACCCGGCTCGAGATCGGCGAGCGCAATACCATCCGCGAGAGCTGTACCATCAATCGAGGCACGGCTCAGGACCAGGGCGTGACCCGCGTCGGCGATGACAACTGGATCATGGCCTACACCCACATCGCCCACGACTGCGTGATCGGCGACGACAATGTGCTGGCCAACAACGTCACCCTCGCGGGCCACGTCAAGGTGGGGGATTACACGGTGTTGGGTGGCTTCACCGGGGTCCACCAGTTCTGTCAGATCGGTTCCTATTGTCTGCTCGCCATGTTCAGCGGTTTGACCCGGGATGTACCGGCCTACTGCACGGTCTCGGGCCAGCCGGCCGTGCCCCGGGGGGTCAATGTGGAGGGGCTGCGTCGGCGGGGTTTTGGCCCCGATCAGATCGCCACGGTCCGCAGGGCCTACAAGACCCTCTACCGATCCGGCCTCAAGTTCGCCGACGCCGTTGCGGCCATCTCCGAACTCGCGAAAACAAAGCCGGAGCTCGAGGTGATGCTGGCATCGTTGCGGGCTTCCCGACGCAGCATCGTGCGCTAGGGGCGGTCCTTGCCGCCTTCGATGCCATGGCCCTGAGCATATTCCTGGTGGCGGGAGAGGCGTCCGGTGACCGGCTCGGTGCCGGCCTCATCCGCGCCATCAGGGAATCGAGTCCGGACGCGAGTTTCGAGGGCGTGGCGGGTCCGGCGATGATCGAGGCCGGATGCAAGGCCTGGCGACCCAGCGAGGCCCTGGCGGTGATGGGCCTGACCGAGGTGGTCCGCCACCTGCCGCGCCTGCTGCGGCTGCGCCGGCAGCTAGCCCGGAGATTGCTGTCGAGGCCTCCGGATGTATTCGTCGGTATCGACTCGCCGGATTTCAACCTCGGCCTGGAACGGCGACTGAAACGCGCGGGTGTGCCGACGGTCCATTATGTGAGCCCCTCTGTCTGGGCATGGCGGCCGGGACGTGTAAAGAAGATGGCGGCTGCCGCCGATCGGGTATTGTGCCTGCTGCCGTTCGAGCCGCGGCCCTACGAGGACGCCGGGGTGGAAGCGGTGTTCGTCGGCCACCCCCTGGCCGACGCGATCCCGGCACAGGTCGATGGCTTGCCGGCGCGCGCCGCCCTGGGCCTGCCCTCCACCGGTACGGTGGTGGCCGTGCTGCCCGGAAGCCGGCTCGGCGAACTGAAGGCCCTGGGTGGAGATTTCGCCGGTGCGATCGGCTGGCTGCACCGTCGACGCCCCGAGTTGAGCTTCATCGCCCCCATGGCCAGCCCGGAGACGCGCGCCCTGTTTGCCGAGGCCCTGGCGGCGCGCGCCCCGGGCGCGCCGGTGAAGCTCATCGACGGCCGTTCCATGGAGGTCATGGCGGCTGCAGACGTGGTATTGCTGGCATCCGGTACCGCCTCCCTGGAGGCCGCCTTGATAAAGCGGCCGATGGTAGTAGCCTACCGTCTGTCGCGGATGAGCCAATGGCTGCTGGAGACCTTCAAGCTGGTGCGGATCCGACATTTTGCCCTGCCCAACCTTCTGGCCGGACGGGAAGTGGTCCCGGAGTTGCTGCAGGCGGCGGTGACGCCGTCGAACCTGGGCGAGGCCGTGCTGGCCTGGCTGGATGACCCGGATAGCCGGGATCGGGTGGTGCGGGCGTTCGAGGCCGTCCATCACAGCCTCCGTCAGAACGCGGACCAGCGCGCGGCCCGCGCCGTCCTCGATTTGTGCGCCAGCCATGGACGGGAGAGCGGGTGATGGCCGACGCCGCCCAGGTCCGATTATCCATGTTTCCGGAGACCTGCTGCGCCGGCGTGGATGAGGCTGGCCGGGGCCCCCTGGCGGGCCCCGTGGTCGCTGCGGCCGTTATTCTGGGTCGGCGGGCCGTCCCCGAGGGTCTGGCGGACTCCAAACAGCTCAGCCCGGACCGCCGCGAGATCCTGGCCGCGCGGGTCAAGGCGACGGCCCTGGCCTGGTCCGTCGCCTGGGCCGATGCGGCGGAGATCGACACCCTCAACATCCTCGGTGCGACCATGCTGGCCATGCGCCGCGCGGTCCTCGGGCTGATCGTGAGCCCCCGGCACGTGCAGGTGGACGGGAACCGATGCCCACGGCTCGCCTGCACCGTCGAAGCCATCGTCCGGGGTGATTCGAAGGTGGAGGCGATCAGCGCCGCGTCGATCCTTGCCAAGGTCGCACGCGACCGCTGCATGGAACGTCTTGACGCGGTGTATCCCGGCTACGGTTTCGAGCGTCATAAGGGTTATCCCACCCGCGGCCACATGGATGCTCTGGCCAGCCTCGGCCCGTGTCCGGTCCACCGGCGTTCGTTCCGGCCGGTGGAGCGGGCGGCCCGGACGGCTCAGGATGCCGAGAACGCCGCATGAGTGTCCCGTTCGTCCATCTGAGCGTCCACAGCGAGTACTCGCTGGCCGACAGCGTGGTCCGTATCAAGGCCCTGGTGGCCGCGGCGGCCGAGCGCGGCATGCCTGCGGTGGCCCTGACCGACCTGGGCAACCTGTTCGCCATGGTGCGTTTTTACCGCGCCGCCATGGCCCACGGCGTCAAACCGATCATCGGCGTGGACGCCCTGATCGACGAGGGAGAGAGCCTGCCACCCTCACGCCTGTTATTGCTGTGCCAGGACCGGCAGGGATTTCGCCATCTGTCCGAACTTGTCAGCCTGAGCTATGCAGAACCGCGCCGGCGGGGACGTCCGGTGATGCAACGCCCCTGGCTGCGGGAGCGGGCCGCGGGCCTGATCGCGCTGTCCGGGGGCCGTGAGGGGGATATCGGCCGCGAACTGGTGGCCGGCCGGCAGGCGGAAGCCCGCGCCCGGCTGGATGACTGGGTGTCCGGTTTCGGCGACCGCTTCTATCTGGAACTGCATCGGACCGGGCGCGAGCACGAGGCAGAGTACAACCAGGGTGCCGTGGTGCTGGCCGCCGCGGCTGGCGTCCCGGTGGTCGCTACCAACGATGTGCGTTTCCTCGAGCCGGACGACTTCGAAGCGCATGAGGCCAGAGTCTGTATCCAGCAGGGCTTTACTCTGGATGACCCATCGCGTCCGCGGCAGTACTCCAGCCAGCAGTATCTGAGAACCGGCGACGAGATGGCCGATCAGTTCGGAGAATTGCCCGAGGCCCTGGAGAACGCGTTGCAGATCGCGCGGCGCTGTAATCTGGAACTGGAACTGGGTCACAGTGTGCTGCCGGATTTCCCGGTGCCGGACGGCATGGACGCCGCCACCTTCCTTGCGCGGACCGCACGCGAGAGTCTGGAGGCGCGGTTGCCGGCCCTGCTCGCGGTGCCCGCCGAGCCGGGCGCAGCGCCCCGGGATGAGGCGGTCTATCGCCAGCGCCTGGAGCGGGAGATCGATGTCATCTGTGGGATGGGCTTCCCGGGATACTTCCTGATCGTCGCCGACTTTATCCGCTGGGCCCGTGAGAATGGCATCCCCGTGGGGCCGGGGCGGGGCTCCGGGGCGGGTTCCCTGGTCGCGTATGTGCTAGGTATAACTGATTTAGACCCAATCGCTTACGATCTTCTCTTCGAGCGTTTTCTTAATCCCGAGCGGATCTCCATGCCCGATTTCGATATCGATTTTTGCATGGAGGGGCGCGACCGGGTGATCGACTACGTCGCCCAGCGCTACGGCCGCGAGAGTGTTTCGCAGATCATCACCTTCGGCACCATGGCGGCTCGCGCCGTGGTGCGCGACGTGGGCCGGATCCTGGGCCATCCCTACGGTTTCGTCGACAAGGTGGCCAAGTTGATCCCGTTCGAGGTCGGTATGACTCTGGACAAGGCGCTGGAGACCGACGAGGAACTCAAACGGCTCTACAAATCAGAGGAGGAGGTGCGTTCGCTGATCGATCTGGCCCGCCAGCTCGAGGGGCTGGCGCGCAACGCCGGCAAGCACGCCGGCGGGGTGGTCATCGCGCCGGGGCCGCTGACTGAATTCACCCCGCTCTATTTCGAAGAACCCGGCGGTAGTCCGGTCAGCCAGTTCGACAAGGACGACGTCGAGTCGGTGGGTCTGGTCAAATTCGATTTCCTCGGCCTGCGCACGCTCACGATCATCGACCGGGCCATGCGCCGGGTGAACCGGATCCGTCAGGAGGCGGCCGAAGCGCCCATGGATATCACGGATATCCCCATGGACGATCCGGAGACCTTCAAGCTGTTGAAGTCCTGTTCCACCACCGCGGTCTTCCAGCTCGAATCACGGGGCATGAAAGACCTGATCAAGCGCCTGCAGCCGGACTGTTTCGACGATATCGTCGCGCTGGTGGCGCTGTTCCGGCCGGGACCGCTCCAGTCCGGCATGGTGGACGACTTCATCAACCGCAAGCACGGTCGCAATCAGGAGCCCATCGACTATTTCCATCCGAGCCTCGAGCCCATCCTCAAGCCCACGTACGGCGTCATCCTGTACCAGGAACAGGTGATGCAGATTGCCCAGGATCTGGCCGGCTACACCCTGGGCGCGGCGGATCTGTTGCGGCGGGCCATGGGCAAGAAGAAGCCGGAGGAGATGGCGAAGCAGCGCTCGATCTTCGTGGATGGCGCGACGGAACGGGGGATAGAAGGAGGGCTCGCCACCTACATCTTCGATTTGATGGAGAAATTCGCCGGATACGGGTTCAACAAGAGCCATTCGGCAGCCTATGCCATGTTGTCGTACCAGACAGCATGGTTGAAGGCCCACTATCCGGCGGCATTCATGTCGGCGGTGCTGTCCGCGGATATGGATCACACCGACAAGATCGTCACCCTCATCGACGAGTGCGGGCGTATGGGTCTGGATGTCCAGCCGCCGGATATCAACAGCTCACAGTACGTTTTCAGCGTCTCCGGACCGCGATCGCTGCGCTACGGTCTCGGTGCGATCAAGGGCGTGGGCCAGGGCGCGGTGCAGAGCCTGATCGACGAATGCGAGGCCCATGGACCGTTCACCGATCTGCTGGATCTGTGCGCCCGCGCCGATCTCCAGCGGTCCAACCGGCGGGTGCTGGAGGCGCTGATCCGCTCCGGAGCCCTGGACAGCCTGGGTCCGAACCGCGCCACGCTGATGCATCAGCTGCCGCTGGCGATGCGGCGCGCGGATCAGCACGCCCAGGCCCAGGCGGCCGGTCAGGAGGATATGTTCGGGATGCCCGTGGCCAGTGGTCCCAGCGACCCGGGCGATGAGGATTCGCTGCCGATGGAGACGCTGCCCGATTGGAGCGACGCCGAACGGCTGGCGGCGGAAAAGGAGACCCTGGGGCTGTATCTGACCGGTCATCCCATCGACGCCTACAAGGAGGACCTGTCCCAGCTGACCAGCGCACGGATCGCCGATGTGGTCGGGGCCGAACGGGAAGCGGACCGTCAGTACGGCAACAGCCGCCGCGAGGTGGTGATCGCCGGCCTCGTCGTCAGCATGCGGCGGCGGGGGAACCGGGTCAGCCTGGTGCTGGACGACCGCAGCGGGCGGATCGAGGCCACGCTGTTCGACGAGACCTTCCAGGAATTCCGCAACGTCATCGCGCCGGACGCCATCCTGGTCGTGGAGGGCAGCCTGCGCTTCGACGATTTTATCGACGACTGGCGGATCAATGTGAGCCGGGTGGTCGATATCGACGAAGCCAGGGAGCAGCGGGCCGCGCGGCTGCTGATCCGCTGGCAGGTCAATGGCGGCGGCGAGCAATTCGTGGAGGAGCTGCGCGGTGCATTGCAGCCGTTCCGACAGGGCCGTTGTCCGGTGGCCGTGGTCTACGAGGGCAGCGGTGCTGCGGCGCGGCTCAATCTGGGCGACGACTGGCAGGTCCGCCCGACCGGCGAATTGCTGCAGCGGCTGGGAAAGCTGGTCGGCGGAGAGAATGTCCGGCTGGTCTACTCGCGCCGGCTCGATGGCTGATGCTTGCCAGCCATTGCCGCGCTCGCTAGTGTTTGCGCTCGGGCGCGGTGGGGATCGCTGATGAACATGAACTTCCTCGATTTCGAGCAGCCGATTGCGGAGCTCGAGGCAAAGATCGATGAACTGCGCTACGTCGGCGACGACTCGGTGGTCAATCTCAACGAAGAGATTGCCCGGCTCAAAAGCAAGAGCGAGTCACTGACCCGGAGCATCTTCTCCAGTCTCAGCGCCTGGCAGATTGCGCAACTGGCCCGCCATCCGGGCCGGCCCTACAGCCTGGATTACATCGAGCGGCTGTTCTCCGGATTCGAGGAGTTCCACGGCGACCGCTGCTATTCGGACGATCCCGCGATCGTCGGCGGCGTGGCCCGGCTCGAGGGCGAACCCATACTCGTCATCGGTCACCAGAAGGGCCGCGATACCAAGGAGAAAGTGCGGCGCAATTTCGGCATGCCGCGGCCCGAGGGCTATCGCAAGGCTCTGCGCCTGATGCGCATGGCGGAGCGCTTCGGGCTCCCGGTGATCACCTTTATCGACACCCCGGGCGCCTATCCCGGGGTCGGCGCCGAGGAGCGCGGCCAGAGCGAGGCCATCGCCCGCAACCTGTTCGAGATGTCGCGCCTGCGGGCGCCGGTCATCAGTGTGGTCATCGGCGAGGGGGGCTCGGGCGGCGCCCTGGCGATCGGCCTGGGCGACCGGCTGATCATGCTCGAATACAGCATCTATTCCGTGATCTCGCCCGAAGGCTGCGCTTCTATCCTGTGGAAGAGCCCGGACAAGGCGGAGGAGGCCGCCGAGGCCATGGGCGTCACCGCCGACCGGCTGAAGAGCCTCGGCCTGGTGGATGAAGTCCTGCGCGAGCCGCTGGGCGGCGCCCACCGGGACGTGGATGCGATGGCACAGTCCCTGCGCAACGCCCTGGTCAGCAACCTGGACGCCCTGCGGCGCTACTCCCTGGATGACCTGCTGGCGGCGCGTTACCAACGGTTCGCCTCCTTCGGGCGGTTCAGGGAGGAATAGAGAGGCCCGACCGTGAGTTTCTCGGTGCCGCGCCTGGGCGAGGCCCTGCTGGAGCTGCCCCCCGTTTCCCCTGACACGCCGTTATGCGTTGCCCTGAGCGGCGGCATCGATTCGGTGGTGTTGCTCGCAGCCCTGGCAGAACTGCGCGCAAAGGGCGCCGTGGGCGCGCTGCGCGCCCGGCACGTGGACCATGGTCTGCACCCGGATTCGCGCGTCTGGGCCGCCGCCTGTGAATCTGTCTGCCAGACGCTGGGTGTGGCGTTACAGACCGTCCGCGTCGAGGTGCCGCGAGAGCGGGGCGGCAGTATGGAGGCGGCGGCCCGGTCGGTCCGGTACCAGGCCCTGGCGGCCGGTCTCGGCGACGATGAATGCCTGCTGACCGCCCACCACGGTGACGACCAGATGGAGACCGTCCTGCTCCAGTTGTTGCGGGGTGCAGGTCCCGCGGGGCTGGCGGCGATGCCGAAATACAGGCCCTTCGCCGATGGCTGGCTGATCCGGCCGCTGCTGGGTTTCACCCGCGGCGAACTGCAGGTCTGGGCCCGGGAACGTGCCCTGACCTGGCAGGAGGATCCGAGCAACCGGGACCCGGCCCCCGACCGCAATTTCCTGCGTCTCAAGATCCTGCCGCGGATCCGGGAGCGATGGCCCGGCGCGGCCGCGAGCATCGGCCGCAGCGCGGCTCACTGCGCCGAGGCCCAGCGACTGCTCGAGGAGCTCGGGCACGAGGACCTGGCCGAAGTGGCCATCGACGACGGCCTCGATGCGCTGGTCCTGGCGACCCTGGACCAGGCGCGCCAGCGCAACCTGCTGCGGCTGTGGCTTCGCCGGCAACAGCTGCCTTTGCCTGACAGCCATCGGCTGCAGACGGCGGTGGAGCAACTGCTGCCCGCACGGCGTGATGCCAGACCCCGCGTGGATTGGCCCGGGGCGTCGCTGCGAAAATACCGGGACCGGATCCATGTACTGGACCAGCGGCAGTTAGAGGTGATCGAACGGGACCCCCGGCCTCTGTCGTGGCCGGAGGTGGGGACTCCGCTGGCGCTGGGGCCGGGAATGGGGCGCCTCGTCTGGAAGCACGATCCGGGCGGCGGTGTGGACAAGCGCTGGCTCGAGGATGCGGGCATGGAGATCCGTTACCGCCATGCCGGAGAGCAGGCGCAGCCGGCCGGTGGCGATCAGCACCGCCGGCTCAAGACCCTGTTCCAGGAGATCGGCATCCCGCCCTGGTGGCGGGGTCATGTCCCGCTGGTGTTTGCGCGGAATCGGCTGTTGGCCATCGCCGACCGATGGCTGGCCCCGGGGGCGCGGGCGGCGCCAGGCCAGGCTGGCTGGCGGCTGCGCTGGGATAACGCGCCCACGGCGACCGCTCGCGATTGTGACAGCCCCGGTGTTCTGGTAATTTGAACTCCCGTCTTGGCACGGCGCTCCGGCGCCCCTCAACAGGCGGATTCCTCATCATGACCCGTTTCGTCTTTGTGACCGGCGGCGTGGTTTCATCCCTTGGCAAAGGGATCACCGCGGCCTCCCTCGGCGCTATTCTCGAAGCTCGTGGACTCAAGGTCAGCATGATCAAGCTGGACCCGTACATCAACGTGGACCCCGGCACCATGAGCCCGTTCCAGCACGGCGAGGTGTTCGTCACGGAAGACGGCGCGGAGACCGATCTGGATCTGGGCCACTACGAGCGCTTCGTGCGCACCAAGACCTCACAGGACAGCAATTTCACCACCGGCCGCATTTACAGCAACGTGATCGGCATGGAGCGCCGTGGTGAATATCTGGGCGCGACGGTCCAGGTCATCCCCCACATCACCGACGAGATCAAGCGCTGCGTGCACAAGGGCGCCGGGGATGCCGACGTTTGCATGGTTGAGATCGGCGGCACCGTCGGCGACATCGAGTCGCTGCCGTTTATGGAGGCCATCCGCCAGATGGGCACTGAACTGGGCCGCCGCCACGCCATGTTCGTACATCTGACGCTGGTGCCTTATATCGCCACCTCGCAGGAGATCAAGACCAAGCCTACCCAGCATTCGGTCAAGGAATTGCGCTCGATCGGCATCCAGCCGGACGTGCTCGTGTGCCGCGTGGATCGGCCGCTGCCGGAGGAGCAGCGGCGCAAGATCGCGCTGTTTACCAACGTCGAGGAACGGGCGGTGATCGCCGCGGTGGACGTGGACGATCTGTACAAGATCCCGATGATGCTGACCGAACAGGGTCTGGACGAGATCATCGTGGAAAAATTCGGGCTCGACGTGCCACCGGCCGACCTGAGCGAATGGGAGCGCGTCGTGGACGCGCGGGAGAACCCCGATGCCGAGGTGGATATCGCCATGGTCGGCAAGTACGTGGAACTCAAGGATTCCTACATCTCCCTCAATGAGGCGCTCAAGCACGCCGGCATCCAGAACCGGACGCGGGTCAATATCCATCATCTGGATTCCGAGGAGATCGAGCGTGACGGCACGGCCTGCCTCGAGTCCATGGATGCCATCCTCGTCCCCGGTGGATTCGGAGAACGGGGGATCGAGGGCAAGGTCGAAGCGGTGCGTTATGCACGAGAGCGTGGCGTCCCCTATCTGGGCATCTGCCTCGGCCTGCAGGTGGCGGTGATCGAGTTTGCCCGTGACGTGGCGGGTCTGGCCGGCGCCCACAGCACCGAATTCGCTCGCGACACCGCCCATCCGGTGATTGCTTTGATCACCGAGTGGCAGGATCGCAGCGGCAGCGTCGAGGCGCGCGACGAGGATTCGGATCTGGGCGGGACCATGCGTCTGGGTGGGCAGGAGTGTCTGTTGCGGGCCGGCAGCCTTGCCGGCGAGACCTACGGATCCGGGAAGGTGATCGAGCGCCACCGGCACCGGTACGAATTCAACAACCGCTACCGCGAGAAACTGGAGCAGGCCGGCCTGGTCTTCTCCGGCTGGTCCGTGGACGGCCTGGCGGAAGTCGTGGAGCTGCCCGATCACCCCTGGTTCCTGGCCTGCCAGTTCCACCCGGAGTTCACCTCCACGCCCCGTGACGGTCATCCCCTGTTTACCGGATTTATCAGTGCGGCGCGGGCGCATCGGGAAGCCTCGCTGCCGGAGGCCGCGCGCGCATGAAGATCGCCGGATTCGAGGTCGGGATCGACCAGCCCGTATTCCTGATCGCAGGACCCTGCGTCATCGAGAGCCGCGAGCTGGCGATGGAGACGGCGGGCCGGCTAAAGGAGATCGCCGCCCGGGTCGGCGTCCCGTTCGTCTACAAGTCTTCTTTCGACAAGGCCAACCGTTCCTCGATCGGTAGCTTCCGCGGGCCCGGGGTGGAGGAGGGGCTGGCGATCCTGGCCGATGTCAAACGCGAACTCGACGTACCGGTGCTGACGGATGTGCATGAAGACACCCCGATGGATGAGGTCGCCAGCGTCGTCGACGTGATGCAGACGCCTGCATTCCTCTGCCGGCAGACGAATTTCATCCTCAAGGTTGCCCGGGAAGGCATACCGGTGAATATCAAGAAGGGGCAATTCCTGTCCCCCTGGGAGATGGGCAACGTGGTCGACAAGGCACGCTCGACGGGCAATGAGTCGATCATGGTCTGCGAGCGCGGTTTTACCTTCGGTTACAACAACCTTGTCTCGGACATGCGCTCGCTCGCGGTGATGCGGGATACGGGCGCGCCGGTCGTGTTCGATGCCACCCATTCGGTGCAGCTGCCGGGCGGCAAGGGCAGCGCTTCCGGCGGCCAGCGGGAATTCGTGCCGGTGCTGGCCCGGGCCGCGGTGGCGGCGGGCGTGTCCGGACTGTTTATGGAGTCCCATCCGGACCCGGCCAAGGCGCTGAGTGACGGGCCGAACGCCTGGCCCCTGGACCGGATGGAGCAGCTGCTCGAGACCCTGTGCGTGCTCGACCGGACCGTCAAGCAGCGGCCGTTCGAGGAGAGCCTGCTCCAGGACTGAAGACGGGCCGATTTTCGCCGACCCGACTGCTGTGACAGCGGCGTGGCGGTGCAGACCTAGCTGCAGGAGTGTGTTGAGATGGCAAGTATCGCGGAAGTGCGCGGCCGTGAGGTAATCGATTCACGTGGCAACCCTACGGTAGAGGCCGACGTCATCCTGGATGACGGCTGTTTCGGCCGCGCCGCCGTACCTTCCGGCGCTTCCACCGGCACCCGTGAGGCGGTGGAATTGCGTGATGGTGATCCGGACCGTTACGGAGGCAAGGGCGTGCGCAATGCGGTGGGCCATGTCGTCGGCGAGATCCGTGCCGCCGTGCGCGGCATGGATGCGGATGACCAGGCCGCGCTGGACCAGCGCATGATCGAACTCGACGGCACGGACAACAAGAGCCGGCTGGGCGCCAACGCGATCCTGGCGGTGTCTCTGGCCAGCGCCAAGGCCGCCGCGGCTTCGAGTTCCCGGTCCCTGTTCCGCTGCCTGGGTGAATCGGAGTTCGTCATGCCGGTGCCGATGATGAATATCATCAACGGCGGCGAACATGCGGACAACTCCGTGGACATCCAGGAATTCATGATCCTGCCCGTGGGCGCGCCGAGCTTTTCGGAGGCGCTGCGTTACGGGGCCGAAGTCTTTCATACGCTGGCGAAGGTGTTGTCCGAGCGGGGCATGGCGACCTCGGTCGGCGACGAGGGGGGCTTCGCCCCTAATCTGGAATCCAACGAGGCGGCGCTGCAGGTAATCCTGGAAGCGGTCGACCGGGCCGGTTACCGTGTCGGTGAGGACATCTGTCTCGGGATGGACGTGGCCAGCTCCGAGTTCTACAAGGACGGCGTCTACGATCTGGCTTCGGAGCAGCGGCAATTCGACGCCGCCGGGTTCTCCGATTATCTGGAGGATCTGGTGGGCCGCTACCCCATCGTCTCCATCGAGGACGGCATGGCGGAGAACGACTGGGACGGCTGGCGCCTGCACAGCGAGCGGCTGCGTGACCGGATCCAGCTGGTCGGTGATGACCTGTTCGTCACCAACACCCGCATCTTTGCCGACGGCATCGAGCAGAAGATCGGCAACTCCATCCTGATCAAGGTAAACCAGATCGGCACTCTGACCGAGACCCTGTCGGCCATACGCATGGCCCGCGACGCCGGCTACAGCGCAGTCGTGTCGCATCGATCCGGCGAGACCGAAGATGCCACGATCGCCGACATCGCCGTCGGCACCTCGGCCACCCAGATCAAGACCGGGTCCATGTCCCGCTCCGATCGGATCGCGAAGTACAACCAGCTGCTCCGTATCGAGGAAGAGCTCGGCGATGCCGCCCGTTTCCCCGGCCGTCACGCTTTCCCTGTCAGCGTATGAACACCGGAGGCGTGGGCTGATCGGCGGCCGGGCCGTGAGACACGGGTCCTGAATCGATGCGTCTGATCCTGTTATTGCTCGGCGTGCTGGTGCTGATGTTGCAGTACCGGTTGTGGGTATCCGAGGACGGTTATCGCTCGGTCTGGAGCCTCAGGGAGGCGGTATCCCTCCAGCGCCAGGAGAACGCCGAGCTGACCGAACGCAACGCTCGGCTGGAAGCGGAAGTGCTGGACCTGAAGGAAGGGATGGAGGCGGTAGAGGAAATCGCGCGCTCCGACCTGGGGATGATCGGTCCCGACGAGACGCTCTACCAGATCGCGGCGCCGGAAGAAGATAGCGCCGCCGGCGATCCGTGAGCCAGGCCGCTTCGCGGCTGTGGGCAGTGATCCCGGCCGCCGGATACGGTGACCGCTTCGCCGGCAGCTTGCCGAAGCAATATGCGAGGCTGCGCGGGCGATCGATGATCGAGTGGTCGCTGGCGCCGTTCCTGGCCCGCGATGATCTGGAAGGCATCGTCGTCGCGCTGGCAGCTGACGACCGGGAATGGGCCCGTTGCCGGCCGGCAGATCCGCGCGTGATCGAAGCGCCGGGCGGCGACGAGCGTGCCGGGTCGGTCAGCAATGCCCTGACCCTCATCGCGCGCCGCGGTGGCGCCGACGAGGACCTCGTGCTGGTGCACGACGCCGCCAGGCCATGCCTGCACCCCGAAGACCTGGACGGACTGCTGGCCTCGGGCCGGGACAGCAGCGACGGTGCGCTGCTGGCGGTGCCGGTCGAGGACACACTGAAGCAGTCTGAAGACGGGCGTTGCGTCAGGACCGTTGACCGCCGACGGATGTGGCGCGCGATGACGCCCCAGTTGTTCCGGCTGGGAACCCTCCGCCGGGCGCTGGAAGCGGCGCGCGCCGATGGCATCCGGATCACCGACGAGGCCAGCGCTGTAGAGCATCAGGGCGGCAGGCCGCTGCTGGTGGCGGGCCGCGCGGACAATATCAAGGTGACCCGCCCGGCCGACCTGGCTCTGGCCGAGGCGGTGCTGGAGACGAGGGAGAGGCAGACATGCGGGTAGGTCATGGCTTCGATGTCCATGCTTTCGGGCCGGGTGACCATGTGATCCTCGGCGGCGTCCGCTTGCCTCACGAGCGCGGTCTGCGTGCCCACTCAGACGGAGACGTCGTGCTGCATGCCCTCTGCGATGCGTTGCTGGGCGCCATCGCCGCCGGTGATATCGGCATCCATTTCCCGGATCAAGACGAGCGATGGAAAGATGCGGACAGCCGGGAGCTGCTGCGCGCGGTGATGGACAAAGTCCACGATGCGGGCTATCTGGTCGCGAACGCGGATCTGACCATCATCGCCGAGCGTCCCCGTCTGGCGCCCCATGCGGCGGCCATGGCCGCCAACCTGGCGGCGGACATGCAGGTGTCGGTCAGCCAGATCAATATCAAAGCCACCACCACCGAGGGGATGGGCGCAATCGGCCGCGGCGAGGGCATCGCCGCCCATGCCGTGGTGTTGCTGCTGGCGCGATGAGCGCAGAAGTCAGCGCCGGCAAAAGCGGCGGCTGGGGGCAGCTCGCCCATGCCTGGCCGCCGTCCGGCGTTCGCGGGCGCATCCGGGTCCGCCCGGCGGACTTCGCGGTGACCGAGGAGCTGGGTTTCCGGCCGGATGGTGATGGTGAACACGGCCTCCTTCGGGTACGCAAGACCGGTTGCAACACCCAATGGGTCGCGCGAACACTGGCCCGCGCCGCTGGCGTCACCGCCCGCGATGTGGGTTACGCCGGCCTCAAGGACCGGCACGCCGTCACCGAGCAATGGTTCAGCGTTCCGGCGCGTGCCATCGAGCCGCTGCGGGCCACGGATTTTGGCGACAGCGGCATCGAGATCCTCGAGGCCGCCCGACATCGGCGGAAGCTGCGCCGAGGCGCCCATCGGGCGAACCACTTCCGCATCGTGGTCCGGGAGGTGATTGCTGACGATCGCGATCTTGGGAAACTGGAAGATCGACTCCGCATCGTGGCCGAGCGGGGCGTACCCAACTATTTCGGCCTCCAGCGCTTCGGCCGTGACGGCGGCAACCTCGATCTGGTCCGGCGGATCGCGGGCGGCCAGCGGGTGAACCGTCAACAACGCGGGTTCGCCCTGTCTGCGGCTCGCAGCTATCTGTTCAACCAGGTGCTGTCCATCCGGGTCGCCCGAGGCAGCTGGGACCGGCTGCTGCCGGGCGATCTGGCGATGCTCCACGGCAGCCGTTCGACCTTCCCGGTGGCGGCCCCGGACCCGATTCTGGAACGCCGCTTGTCCGAGCACGACATCCACCCCAGCGGGCCACTCTGGGGCCGGGGCTGGTCTCCGGCCGGGGCTGAAATAGCCCGGCTGGAGGACGAAACCGCCCGCTCCTGGTCCGACGGGGTCGAGGCGCTCAGCTCGGCCGGCCTGGACCAGGAACGGCGAGCGTTGCGGTTGACGGTCGCCGATCTTTCATGGGAATTCGAAGGCCAGTCCCTGACCGTCGGCTTCAATCTCGGCAAGGGCGGGTTCGCCACCGCGGTTCTGCGGGAGCTGATGGACGTCAGTGAGGCGCCGGGTCAGGATCTCTTGCGCAACAGGACGTAGACCGCGCCTGTGCCCCCGTCCACGGCTCGTGCCGAGGCATAAGCGAGGACCTCATCCCGCTGGCGCAGCCAGCGTCCGATGCGTTTCTTGATCACCGGTCCGCTGGGCCCGGAGCGGAGGCCCTTGCCGTGGATCACGCGTACGCAGCCGAGACGCCTGTTGGTGGCCTCTATGATGAATTCGGCGAGTGCCGTGTGAGCCTCCGCGGCGGTCAGGCCGTGGAGGTCGATCTCGCTGGCGACGCTGAATTGTCCCCGGCGCAGGCGCTTGAAGTCAGCGGGCCGGACCAGCGGGCGACGGAAGCAAAGCTCGTCGCCGGTCTCGAGTTCCGAAGGGTCCAGGTGGCCCTCCAGACTGTCGCGCAGAACCTCGGCTTCGTCCTTGCGGCGGAAACGGGCCGCCGGCGCGGGCCGCGGCAGATCGTGTTCGGCGGTATCCGTCCGCAGGCGTTTGATGTCGCCCACCGAGCGCCGGAACAGATCGCTGTCATCGTCATCAAGGGGGGGCATAATCACTGCGCTCCTTACGGTATAGTTAGTGCCAGTTTTTGCCGGTCCTGTCCAGCTTGTGAAGATCCTCCTGAGTAACGACGACGGCTATCGCGCCGAGGGCATCCTCTGCCTCGCCCGTTACCTGCGCGAGCTGGGCGACGTGGTGACGGTGGCGCCGGAGCTCGACCGCAGCGGCGCGAGCAATTCTCTGACCCTGGACATGCCGCTGCGGGTCACCCGGGTCGAGGATGACGTCTATTACATCAACGGCACGCCCACCGACTGCGTCCATCTGGCGGTGACGGGATTGCTGGACGACGAACCCGACATGGTGGTGTCCGGGATCAATAACGGCGCCAATCTCGGCGACGACGTGCTCTATTCCGGTACCGTGGCCGCGGCCATGGAGGGGCGTTTTCTGGGCTTGCCGGCGCTGGCCGTGTCGATGGTCAGCCGGGGCGGCGGCAACTTCGAGACAGCCGCGACGGTGACGCTGGAACTGTTGCGGCGGATGATCGCGTCGCCGCTGCCCCGGGATGCGATCCTCAATGTCAACGTGCCCGATGTGCCGTCGTCGGACCTGCGCGGCTGGGCGGCTACCCGTCTCGGTCATCGGCACCGGGCCGAGGCGGTGGTCCCCGGAGAGGATCCCCGGGGCCGCCGGATTTACTGGGTCGGCGCCGCGGGGCCGGAGGCGGATGCCGGTCCCGGCACGGATTTCCATGCCGTGGCCCAGCACCAGGTCTCGATCACGCCGTTGCAGGTCGACCTCACCCGCCATGCTGAATTGCCGAAACTCGAAAGCTGGCTGCGGCCGGGGCCATCATGATCTCCTCTCGGGATCGCTCCGGCATCGGCATGACCTCCGCGCGGACTCGGGAGCGGCTGGTGCAGCGGCTGAAGTCCGGGGGCATCGAGGACCAGCGCGTGCTCAACCAGATCCGGGACGTGCCCAGACATCTGTTTGTGGACGAGGCCCTTTCCAGCCGCGCCTACGAGGATACTGCGCTGCCTATCGGGCTGGGCCAGACCATCTCCCAGCCCTACGTGGTGGCGCGAATGACGGAAGCCTTGCTGGCCGATCCGCCACCGTCCCGGGTGCTGGAGATCGGCACCGGCTGCGGTTACCAGACGGCGGTGCTGGCGGGTCTGGTCGACGAGGTCTACACGGTCGAGCGCATCGGGCCCTTGCAGCGCCGGGCGCGGGCGTTGCTGCGACAGCTCGAAATACACAACGTCAAGTTCCGTCATGGCGACGGCTGGGAGGGGTGGAAGACTCACGCACCCTATGACGGCATCATCGTCACGGCGGCACCACCCGAGAAGCCGCGGGCACTGCTCGAACAGCTGGCGGACGGCGGCCGCATGATCATCCCGGTGGGGCCACGCGGCAGGCAGGAACTGCTGGAAATCCAGCGGCACGGAGACAAATTCGAGGAGCGGCTCCTCGATTACGTGCTGTTTGTCCCTCTGCTCAGCGGGCGCGAATGATGAAGCTGTTCGGTCCCCTCTACGACAAGGTCCTGGCCTGGGCGGCACATCCCAAGGCGCCGTGGTATCTGGGCGGGCTGAGTTTTGCCGAATCGTCCTTCTTCCCGGTGCCGCCTGATGTGATGCTGGCGCCGATGACGCTGGCGCGGCCCGCGAGCGCGACCCGGCTGGCGACGATCACGACATTGACGTCGGTCGCGGGCGGGGTGGCCGGCTACGGGATCGGATACTTCGCCCTCGACCTGGTGGCGCCGTGGATGGAATCGGCAGGCTACTGGCCGGCCTATCTGCGGGTCCGCGAGTGGTTCGGCGAGTGGGGTTTTCTCGCCATCCTGGCGGCCGGATTCTCGCCCATCCCGTACAAGGTCTTCACCATCGCTGCAGGCACTCTGGCGATGTCGATGCCGGCGTTCGTGCTGGCCTCGGTAATCGGCCGCGGCGCGCGTTTCTTTCTGGTCGCCTATCTCATCCGCTGGGGTGGCGAGGCCATGGAGCGGCGTCTGCGGCAGAACGTCGAATTGCTCGGGTGGCTGTTCGTCGCACTGCTGGTAGTGGCCTACTTGATCCTGGGTCACTGATGCGGTGGCGGCCGCTCCACGCTTTTCCGGTCGTCGTCGTTCTGTTGGGCGGCTGCGCCAGCCTGGTCAGCTGGAACCCGGACGCTTATGTGGTCCAGCAAGGTGACACCCTCTATGCCATCGCCTGGCGCCACAACCTGGATCCGCAACAGCTTGCCCGGTGGAACCGGCTCGGCAGCGGCAACCTGATCTATCCCGGCCAGGAGATCCGCCTTTCTCCACCGGATGGCTTGCAGCCCGCAGCGACGCAGACCGCAGCGAAATCGAGCGCCCGGATTCCGCGCCAGACCAGCGGCAAACGCCCGCCGGCGAGTCCGCCGCCGGCGCCAGCGAAGCCCCCGTCGGACTGGGTCTGGCCCACCGACGGACGCCTGGCATCACGCTTCGGCGAGGGCGATCTGGGGGGCAAGGGCGTGGACATCCGCGGCCGCGAGGGACAGCCGATCCGGGCCGCTTCCGGAGGCGAGATCGTCTACAGCGGAAGTGGACTTATAGGCTATGGACAGCTTATCATCATCAAGCACAACGACGCGTTTCTCAGCGCCTATGGCTACAACCGGAAACTCTCCGTAAAGGAGGGCGATCGGGTCACGGGCGGGCAGGAAATCGCGCAGATGGGCACCGGTCCCGGCAAGGAACCCGCCGTCCATTTTGAAATCCGGCTGAACGGGAAGCCGGTCGACCCGCTCCGTTATCTGCCGGCCCGCTAGTTCCGGCGCCAACGGAAGGATCGGGACCCACCGCATTCGTCTGGACGGGAGCAGCGATGGCCACGAACAGGGAGCAAACTTCCTCGGGCCGCTCCGAAAAACGCGTATCAGGTAAAGCCGGCAAAGGCAAAGACAAGCGGACCGGGACGGATCACGGTAAGGCCGGCCGCAAACCCGCCGTCGATCGCGCATCGCAGAAGCCGGTCCGGGCCAGGCGGCAGCGCGCTCATCACGAAGAACTCGATGCCACGCGTCTCTATCTGAGCGAGATAGGCTTCTCGCCGCTGCTTACCGCCGAGGAGGAAGTCTACTATTCCCGGCGTGCGCTGCGTGGCGACGAGTCGGCGCGAAAGCGCATGATCGAGAGCAATCTGCGGCTCGTCGTCAAGATCGCGCGGCGCTACATGAATCGCGGCCTGCCCCTGCTGGACCTGATCGAAGAGGGCAACCTGGGGCTGATTCACGCGGTCAAGAAATTCGATCCCGAGAAGGGCTTCCGTTTCTCCACCTACGCCACCTGGTGGATCCGCCAGACTATCGAGCGCGGGATCATGAACCAGACTCGCACCATCCGGCTGCCGATACACGTGGTCAAGGAGATCAACACCTATCTGCGCGCGTCACGTCAGCTCACCCAGCAGCTGGACCGGGAGCCCACCCCCGAGGAGATCGGCGCGCTGCTGGACAAGCCGGCCGCCGACGTCGACCGCCTGCTGGGCCTCAGCGACCGGGTCGCCGCGACGACTTCGACCATCGCCGGCGAGGGCGAGCGGAATCTCCTCGACGCAGTCGCAGACGAGCACACGCTGGATCCGGCCCACTATCTGCAGATGCGCGATATGCACGACGTTCTGGAGACCTGGCTCGACTGTCTGACCGACAAGCAGCGAGCCGTGGTCGAACGCCGGTTCGGCATCCATGGTTTCGAGAAGCGCACCCTGGAGCAGGTGGGCGCCGAGATCGGTGTGACCCGGGAGCGCGTGCGCCAGATCCAGATGGACGCGCTCGCCCATCTGCGCACCATCATGGTCAATCACGGTTTGTCGGAAGAGGCCCTGTTCGACTAGGCGCCGCCGGCTTCCGCAGCCGCACCACCGTCACTCGACGATCAATGCCGCGACGACCGGCCGGTCCTCGGCGACCAGGATGTTGTAGGTGCGGCAGGCGGCGCCGGAATCCATCACCTCGAAACCGACGCCGAGAGCGAGTACGCGGGCATGGATCTCACCGCTTGGAAATACGAGCTGGTTGCCGGTGCCGAGGATCAGGATCTCCGGCTGCA
>CBDTYJ010000007.1:0-24220 GCA_965364575.1 uncultured Gammaproteobacteria bacterium | reverse complement strand
CGTTGTAGTCGATGACGCGTTTCACGCCGACCAGGATCTTCATTCTTTTCTCCTTCTTGCCCCAGCTCTGGTGGCGGAGGCCCGTTTCCGGCCGGGCTGGCGGCCCGGACCGATGCGCTTACAAATTCTGATAGTTCGGACCGGAGCCGCCTTCGGGCGGCACCCAGTCGATGATCTGATAGGGGTCCTTGATGTCGCAGGCCTTGCAGTGGACGCAGTTGGACGCGTTGATCTGCAGCCGGCGACCGTTTTCTTCTTCCACGATCTCGTAGACCTGGGCCGGGCAGAACCGCGTGCAGGGGTTGCGGTATTCCTCGTAGCAGCGGGTGGCGCAGATGGAGGTGTCCGCCACTTTCAGATGCACCGGCTGGTTCTCGTCGTGGGCGATGTTGGCGAAGTAGACCGAGGCCAGCCGGTCCCGGGGCGGCAGGGCGCGCTCGGCCTGCCAGTCGTATTTCGTGGCCGCGCCGTTGATCTTGCGCAGGCTGTCATGATCAGCGTGATGCTTGAGCGTCCAGGGGCTGTGGCCGGCGGTGACCGTCTCCCAGGCCGCGTTGGCCAGCCCGAACCACAGACCCTTGCTGAAGCCCGGGCGGATGTTGCGGACCTTGTGCAGTTCTTTGGCCGAAGGCGAAGCACGCCAGCGGGCGTCGTAGCCCTCGGCTTTACCGGTCTCGGCGATGTGCTCGGCGGCCAGCATGCCCGAGCGGATGGCCATGTGGATGCCTTTGATCTTGGCCACGTTGAGGGTGCCGGCGGCGCAGCCGATCAGCACCGCGCCGGGCATGTCCATCTTCGGCAGCGACTGGATGCCGCCCTCGATCAGGGTGCGGGCGCCGGCGGAGACGATCTCACCGCCCTCGAGCAGGGTTTTGATCGCGGGATGGTGCTTGTATTGCTGGAAGGCCTCGAAGGGCGAGAACAGGGGGTCCTGATAATCGAGACCGACGACGAAGCCGATATACACCCGGTCCTGGTCCAGGTGATAGAGGAAACTGCCGCCGTAGGTCTTTTTGTCCAGGGGCCAGCCGACGGTGTGCTGGACCTTGCCGGGCTCGCCGCGGCCCTCGGGTAACTGCCACAGCTCCTTGAAGCCCAGACCATAGGTCTGGGGCTGGCGGCCGGCGTCCAGCTTGAACTGTCTGATCAGTTGTTTGGTGAGGCTGCCCCGGCAGCCCTCGGCCAGCACCGTGACGCCGGCGCGGATGTCCACGCCCGGGGCGAAGGCCGGGCCTTCGGAGCCGTCGGCCTCGACGCCCATGTCGCCGCAGCGCACGCCCACCACCTTGCCGTCCTCGATCAGGGCCTCGGCGCCGGAGAAACCGGGGAACACGTCGACTTCCAGGGCCTCGGCCCGCTGGCCGAGCATCTGCACCAGCATGCCCTGGGAGATGATGAAGTTGCCGTGGTTGTTGGACTGGGGCGGCGTCGGCAGGCGCACGGCCCGCTTTTTGGTCAGCAGCAGGAATTCGTCTTTGGTCGCCGGCACGCAGATCCCCGGCGGGTTGTCACGCCAGTCCGGCAGCAGCGCGTCGAGGGCGTCGGGCTGCATCACGGCGCCGGACAGGGCGTGGACGCCCAGCTCGGAGGCCTTGTCCAGCAGACACACGGTGCGGTCGGGATCCATCTGTTTCAGACGGATGGCGCAGGCGAGCCCGGCCGGGCCGCCGCCGACGATGGCGACGTCGTATTCCATCTGGTCCCGTTCTGTCATCCCGGTCTCCTGTGGCTGGCCGGCGGGCGAGTGGGTCCGAATGTCCGATTTGGCATGGACCCGGGCCTGGCCCGGGCCGCCCCGCGGGCAAAAAATCGGCTGCACCCGTCAAGGCAGGTGCAGCCGTATATTCTAATGCATCTGGTCTGATGCATCCGGGGCGTTTGCGGTCCCGCATATCGCGGCCGGCGGCCCGTCAGTCAATCGGTCAGATAGGCCTTGAGCGCCTCCACCTCGGCGAGCTGGGGCTCGATCACGTCCCGGTCGCCCACCACCACCACGGTCATGCCGTCGATGGGTAGCTGGCTTCGCGCCATGGCGCTGACTTCCTCCGGGGTGACCTTGTTCATCCGCGCCAGGTACTCGGTCAGATAGGTGTCGGGCAGGCCGTGGAAATCCATCATCGCCAGGGTGCCGATGATGCCGCCCCGGGACGCGTTGGCCAGCACGAACACCCCACCCCGGTAACCGCGGATCAGGGCCAGCTCCTCGTCGGCGGGGGGGTCGGTCTGCAGCCGCCGGACCTCGTTGAAGAACTCGGTCAGGGCAGGGCCGGTGTCCGGCGTGTTGAGGTTGGCGGAGAACACCCACAGGTTATCCCGGTAGTGGCCACGGCTGCTGCTGCCCGGGTCGTAGGAATACCCCTTCTCCTCCCGGATGTTGCGGAAGAAACGCGACAGGAAACCGGCACCGCCGAGCACGCTGTTGGTCATCTGGAACTCGGAATAGGCGGGATCGCTGATGTCCATCACCGGGATGCCGATCATCACCGTGGACTGGGGCGCGCCGGGCCGGTCCACGATCTGCAGGCTGCCCGCGTCGTTCGGGTTGGGCACGTCGATCATCACCTCGGGACCCGGATCCCAGTCGGCGAACTGCTCGCTGATGGCGTCGCGCACGGCGGCGGCGTCGAACTGGCCGGTGACGTAGAGATGGCTGCGCCTGGCGCCGAAATTGTCCGCGTGATAGGCGCGCACGTCATCGATGGTGTAGCCGCGCAACTGTTCGTCGGTGGGGTAGACGCGGCCGAAGGCATGATCCCCGTAGATCCGGGGATAGAAGGCCATGGCGGCCTGCCCGTCGGGCTGGGTCCGGGCGATGCTCAGGTTGCGAAGGAAGTCCTGGCGGATCCGGTCCAGCTCGGATTCAGGGAAGGTGGGGCGGCGCGCCACGTCGGCCAGCAGGGCGATCGCCTCGGGCGCCTTGTCGGCCAGGCTGCCCATGCTGACGCGGGTGGTCTCGGGGCCGGTGGACACGCCCACCGCGCCACCCAGCTCGGCGGCCTTTCTCGCCAGCGTGGCCGAGTCCATGTCGGCGGCGCCCTCGGTCATCAGTTCGCCGGCCAGGTCGGCCAGCCAGGTGTCCTCGCCTTCGTTGAGATTGCCGGTGCGGACGCTCAGCACCATGCTGACCTTGGGCACCGAGCCGAACGGCACCAGGGTCACGTGCATCCCGTTCTCGAGCATGTACTCGGTCTTCTCGGGCAGCTGGTAGTCCTTCGGCTGCCCCGGCGGCGGGATGTCCGCGGCGCCGGCGGTGCCGAGGGCCAGGGCCAGGGCCAGAAGGGCGGTCAGGATCAGGTGCGGGATCTTGCTGAGATTGTTCATGACTTATTGCTCCCGTGCCTGCCGCTGCGCCGCGCCGGCCTCGAGGAACAACAGCGACCGGTTGCCGGGGCGCAGATATTCCTGTGCGACCTGCCGGATCATCTCCGGCGTCACTGCCGCCATGTCGGCCTCGATCTGGTTGATCTTCGACGGGTCGTCGTCGAACAACGCGAAGCTGGCCAGCAGATCGGCGCGGCTGATGCCGAAACTCCCGCCCTGGGCCTCGTAGAAGCCGGAGCGGAATTTGGTCATGGCCCGATCCAGGGTGGCCTGGTCCACCAGCGACTGGCGGAACTCCTCGATGACGGCGTCGAAGTCCGCGACGATCTCGGCCGGGTCCTGGGCCTGGTCGTGGATCAGGTAGCCGGCCCACAGCATCGGCCCGTCGTAATCGAACATGCCGCCCTGCAGATTGATGCCGCCGCCGACGAAGGACGAGTATCCCTTCTCGGCCACCAGCCGGCGATAGAGCAGGCTGTCCTGGCCGTTCAGCAGGATCAGGTCGATCACTCCCATGGCGTAATACTCGGGCGTGCCGCGCTCCGGCGTGTGATAGGCGAAGGCCAGCGCCGGCTGCGGTGCCAGGGGGTCGAGATACTCGGCGCGTTTCTCGCTCTCCTGCTTCGGCTCGGAGAGATCCGGCGGTGAGGGCTGGGGCCGGGCCTTGAAGCCGCCGAAGTGTTTTTCCACCATGGCGAAGATCGCTTCCGGCTCCACGTCGCCGACCACGGCGATGACGGCGTTGTTGGGCGCGTAATAGGTGTCGTGGAAGTCGGTCACCGTATCCAGCGTGGCGGCGTCCAGGTCCTCCATGTCGCCCCAGAAGTTGTGGCCGTTCTGCCAGTTCTCGAACGCGGTCTCGTTGATCCGCACGCTGATGAACTCGGCGTAGGGCCGGTTCTGGATCTTCATCCGGTATTCGTTCTTGACCACTTCCCGCTGGTTGTCCAGGTTCTCCTGGTTGACGGTCAGCCGTCCCATGCGGTCGGCTTCGGCCCACAACACGGTCTCGACGATGTGCACCGGGACCACTTCGTAATAGAGCGTGGTATCCGGCTTGGTCTGACCCTGGATGACGCCGCCGTTGCCGGAGATGAGCTGATCGAACGCGCCCTTGGGCAGGTTCTCCGAACCCTGGAACATCATGTGCTCGAACAGGTGGGAGAAGCCGGTCAGGCCCTTCGGTTCGCTGCGCAGCCCGACCTTGTAGTAGACCGCGACCGTCGCGACCGGCGCCGTGTGATCGGGTGAGACCACGACCTTGAGGCCGTTGTCCAGGGTGCGGTAGTGGACCGGCACCTGGAAGCGCTGTTTTTCCGTACGCTCGGTTTCGACGGCCATCGTGTCCGCCGTCGTCTCGGCCGGGGCATCGGCCTCCTGGCCGGCGGGCGGCGCGCTGCGACCGCAGCCGCCGGCGGCGAGCGCCAGCACCGCCATCAGGGCGAGCGTGGTCCGGGGGGTGAGCCGGAAACGGGTCATGGATTCACTCCTGGATCTCCAAGGGGGGTGGTAGCCGGCCACCGATGCGGCCGGCCTCGAAGTCTATGTCATCCGCGTCACTTGGGCTGCATGCGGATGGCGCCGTCCTGGCGGATGGTCTCGGCGTTGAGCATCACGGCTCCATAGATGTAGGCGACCAGGTCGGCGAATTCCTCCGGACGTCCCAGCCGGGAGGGGAACGGCACCTGGGCGGCCAGGGACTGCTGTACCTCTTCGGGCATGCTCTCCATCATCGGCGTGAGGAAGATGCCGGGCGCCACGGTGTTGACGCGGATGCCGAGGCGCGAGAACTCCCGGGCCAGGGGCAGGGCCATGCCGGCGACACCGGCCTTGGAAGCGGAATAGGCCGCCTGGCCGATCTGGCCCTCGAAGGCGGCGACCGAGGCGGTGTTGACGATCACGCCGCGTTCGCCTTCCTCGTTGGGTTCGTTGTGCTGCATGGCGCTGGCGGCCGCCTTGCACATCAGGAAGGTGCCGATCAGGTTCACCTGGATCACCCGGGCGAAATACTCGCCCGGCATGGGGCCGTCGCGGCCCAGCACTCTTGCCGCACCCAGGATGCCGGCGCAGTTGACGCAAAGGGTGACGTCGCCGAACGCGTCCACCGCCTTCTCCAGCGCGGCATTGACCTCGTCTTCATTGCCCACGTCGGTGCGGATGAAGATAGCGTGGTCGCCGAGTCTGGCGGCGGCTTCCTTGCCCTGATCCTCGTTGACGTCCAGCATGGCGACGCGGCCGCCCTCGGCGGCGACCCGTTGGGCGACGGCCAGTCCCAGGCCCGAGGCGGCGCCGGTGACGACGGCGCTGGCGTTCTTGATGTCCATCCTCTCTCCCTTGCCCGGCATTGCCCGGGCTGCATCGTTCCGAATCCTTGTTCCGAATCCATGGCGGCCGGATGTCCGTCGCCCCTGACGGGCGCCAGCCGGCCTGTCCTGTCTCGAACTATAGTGTTTTGCCCTGGACGTCGTTTTGGTCCCGGGGATCGTCCTGGGCGAGGGCCGCAATCATACCGAGCTTGCTGGCCGGCGGGCGACCCAGGGCCCGGCTGATAAACAGGCTGGCCTCGATCAGCCCGCCGGCATCGATACCGGTCTCGATCCCCATGCCGTGGAGCATGTAGACCAGGTCCTCGGTGGCCACGTTGCCGCTGGCACCGCGGGCGTAGGGGCAGCCGCCCAAACCGGCCACCGAGGCATCCACGGTGGCCACCCCCAGTTCCAGACAGGCCAGGATATTGGCCAGGGCCTGGCCCCGGGTATCGTGGAAATGGATCGCCAGTTTCGGGACGGGCACCGTTGCGGCCACGGTCTCGACCATCTTCCGGGCCGCCAGCGGCGTGCCGGCGCCGATGGTGTCTCCCAGGGAGACTTCGTAGCAGCCCAGCTCCAGCAGCCGGCCCGAGACCGAGGCGACGCGGCCGGGATCGATCTCGCCTTCATAGGGGCAGCCCAGCGCGCAGGAGACGTAACCACGCACCTTGACGTCCTTATCCCGGGCGGCTTCGACGATCTCGGCGATCCGCTCGAATGATTCGTCGATGCCGGCGTTGATGTTGCGACGGTTGAAGCTCTCGGAGGCGGCCGTGAACACGGCGATCTCGCGCACGCCGCCGGCCAGGGCCCGCTCCAGGCCCTTCATGTTCGGCACCAGCACCGGGTAATCGGTACCGGGGCGGAAATCCACGCCGGCCAGCACCGCTTCGGCGTCGGCCAGCTGCGGCACCCATTTCGGGCTGACGAAGCTGGTCAGCTCCACCGCCGGCAGGCCAGCGGCGCCGAGCCGGTCGATCAACTCGATCTTGACCTCGGTCGGCACCGGCTGCTTCTCGTTCTGCAGCCCGTCCCGGGGACCGACTTCCACCACCCGGACCGTCTGGGGCAAGGCGCTCATGCGTCCCCGCGGGGATCGATGTCCACCAGCGGCGTCTCGGCCTCCACCGAATCGCCCTCGCCGTGGAGCACCCGGCGCACGATCCCCGCCATCGGCGAGACCAGGGTGTATTCCATCTTCATGCCTTCCATGACCAGCAGGGGCTGGCCGGGTTCCACCGAATCGCCCTCGCGCACGTGGACGGCGACGATGCGTCCCGGCATGGGCGCGCCCGGATGGGCGTCCGCTTCGGCGGCGTCGCCGTCGGATTGATAGAGCGGCAGGCGGCGCAACTCGTAGCCGCCGAAATCGAGACCCACGAAACAATCCGTGCCGTCGTTCAACACCGTCGCCTGGACGTCGTCGTCGTCCACCTGCAGCTCCACGTGGTCCGTATCCAGCGGCCGGTAGCGGACTCGGACCCGGCGATCACGGAGCTCGGCGATCCAGCCTTGCTCCTGTTCCTCTTCCTGATCGATAAGGACGATGTCATAGCGCTCGCCCGAGGCGTCTTCGAAGCGCATGCGCAGACCGCCGCCGCCGGCTCGCCAGCCGTCCGACCGGTCCCAGGCCGACCAGGGATCGGCGGTGGACGTCGCCGGTGGCCGTTCGGCGGCAAAGCTGCAGGCCGCCGCGATCAGCGCGATGTCGTGGGCCGCCGGCAGTGCCGCCAATACCTGATCCAGGTGCTGGTCCAGATAGGCGGTGTCCATGTCCGCGGCCGCGAAATCCGGGTGGCCGGCGATACTCCGTAGCAGCGGCAGATTGGTGGTCGGCCCGGTGAGCAGGGTGCGCGCCAGGGCGTGGCGCAGCCGCTCGACGGCGGCAGGCCGGTCCGGACCCCAGACGATCAGCTTGGCCAGCATCGGGTCGTAATGGATGCTGACCTCGTCGCCGTCCTCCACCCCGGTGTCGAGTCGCAGGTCCATGGCGCCGCGGGGATGGACGAAGCGGCCGATCCGGCCGGTGGCCGGCAGGAAATCGTTGAACGGATTCTCGGCGTAGAGCCGGGCCTCGATGGCGTGGCCGTGGCTGACGATATCCGCCTGGGCGCGGGGCAGGGTTTCGCCGGCCGCCACCCGCAGCTGCCATTCCACCAGGTCGATGCCGGTGATGGCCTCGGTCACCGGGTGTTCCACCTGCAGCCGGGTGTTCATCTCCATGAAGTAGAACTCGCCGGAGGCGTCGAGCAGGAATTCCACGGTGCCGGCGTTGACGTAATCGACCGCTTTCGCCGCCGCCACGGCGGCGTCGGTCAGCCGCCGGCGCAGAGACTCGTCCACGACGGGGGAGGGGGACTCCTCGATGATCTTCTGATGACGCCGCTGGATCGAGCATTCCCGCTCGAACAGGTGCAGCACCGTGCCCTGGCGATCGCCGATGATCTGGACTTCAACGTGGCGCGGTTCGTGCACATAGCGTTCGACGATCATGCGCTGGTCGCCGAAGGCCGCCGCCGCCTCGCGCCGGGCACCGGCCAGGGCGGCGCCCCAGCCTGCTTCGTCCCGCACGATACGCATGCCCTTGCCGCCACCGCCGGCGGAGGCCTTGAGCATGACCGGAAAACCCACCTCCCGGGCCGCACCCAGCAGGCTGTCATCGTCCTGAGCCTCGCCGTCGTAACCGGGCACCACCGGCACCCCGGCATCGGCCATGATCCGGCGCGCCCGGCTCTTGGAGCCCATCAGCCGGATGGTCTCCGCATCCGGTCCGACGAAGGCGATGCCGGCCGCCTCGCAGGCGGCGGCGAATTCCGCATTCTCGGACAAAAAACCGTAGCCGGGATGGATCGCCTCGGCGCCGCGTCCGGCGGCCAGTTCGACGATGCGGTCGATCCGCAGATAGGACTCGTCCGGGCGCAGCCCGCCCAGGTCCAGGGCCTCGTCCGCCAGGCGCACGTGGCGGGCGTGAGCGTCCGCGGCCGAGTGCACCGCGATGGTGTGGATACCGAGCCGCTGGCAGCTGCGGATGATGCGGCAGGCGATCTCGCCGCGGTTGGCGATCAGCAGGCGGCCGAACATCAGCGCCCGCGGGTCCATTCCGGCGCGCGTTTCTCCAGAAAGGCGCTCAGGCCTTCCTGGCCTTCTTCGGCGATCCGCAGCTGCGCGATCAGCTCGGCGGTGCGCTGGCGCAGCGCCTGGTCGGCCGCCAGGGTGTGGCCGTCCACCATGTGGATCAGCTCCTTGCACTCGCGCATGGCCACCGGTCCGCCCTTCAGCAGCATCTCCACCTGATCCTCGATCGCCGCGTCCAGCTTCGCACCCTTGGCGATCTCGTGGATCATGCCCACACGCCGGGCCTTGCGCGCGGTGATCGGCTCGCCGGTGAGGAAGAACCGGCGGGCGTGACGCACGCCGATGGCATCGATCACATAGGGCGAGATCACCGCCGGCACCAGACCGAGGCGGACCTCGCTCAGGGCGAATCGGGCATCCTCGGCGGCGATGGCTATATCGCAGCAGCAGACCAGCCCCACGCCGCCGCCGAAGACATGGCCGTTGATCCGGGCGATGGTCGGTTTGGGCAGGGCATTGAGGGTGGACATCAGCTCCGCCAGCTTGAGGGCGTCTTCGATGTTCTCCCCCTCGCTGTAGCCGATCATCGAGCGCATCCACTCCATGTCGGCGCCGCTGGAGAAGGAGCGGCCCGCGCCGGTCAGCACGACCGCCCGCACATCGGTGCGCGCGGCGGTGTCGATCAGGGTGCGGGTGAGCTTGTCGACCAGGGCCTCGTCGAAGGCGTTATGGACCTTCGGCCGGTTCATGGTCACGGTGGCGACGCCGCGGGCATCGACCTCCAGCAATACCGTCTCAGATGACATGGGAGACTCCGTCCGCCGGCCCGAGGGGCCGGCACGTTACATGCGAAAAATTCCGTAAGGACCTTCTTCCGTGGGCGGCTCGTTGGCGGCGGCCGAGATCGCCAGCGCCAGCACCCGGCGGGTGTCGACCGGATCGATGACGCCGTCGTCCCAGAGCCTGGCCGTGGCGTAATAGGGATGTCCCTGGGTCTCGTACTGCCGGCGGATCTTCTCTTCGAACGCCGCCCGATCCGCCTCCGGCCAGCTCTCGCCGCGCGCATCGAGCCCGTCCTGGCGGACCGTGGCCAGCACCGAGGCGGCCTGTTCGCCGCCCATCACCGAGATCCGGGCGTTGGGCCAGGTCCACAACATCCGGGCGCCATAAGCGCGGCCGCACATGGCGTAATTGCCGGCGCCGAAGGAGCCGCCGATGATCACCGTGAACTTGGGCACGGTCGCGGTGGCGACGGCGTTGACCATCTTGGCGCCGTCCTTGGCGATGCCGGCGTTCTCGTATTTCTTGCCGACCATGAAGCCGGTGATGTTCTGCAGGAACACCAGCGGCACCCGGCGGCGGTTGCAAAGCTGGATGAAGTGGGCGCCCTTGAGGGCGGATTCCGAGAACAGGATGCCGTTGTTGGCGACGATGCCCACCGGGTAACCGTGCAGGTGGGCGAATCCGCAGACCAGGGTCTTTCCGTAGAGGGGTTTGAATTCGGTCAATTCCGAGCCGTCCACGAGCCGGGCGATGATCTCCCGCACGTCGTAGGGATAGCGGGTGTCCTGGGGCACGATGCCGTAGAGCTCGCTGGCGGCGTAGGCCGGTTCCCGGGGTTCCCGGATGGCCAGGCGCATCTCCTTGCGCCGGTTGAGGGCGGCGACGATGTCGCGGGCGATATCCAGAGCGTGAGCGTCGTCGTTGGCGAGGTGATCGGTGACGCCGGAGACCCGGCTGTGGACCTCGCCGCCGCCGAGGGATTCCGCATCCACGACTTCCCCGGTGGCCGCTTTCACCAGCGGCGGACCGCCGAGGAAGATGGTGCCCTGATCCTTGACGATGATGGCCTCGTCGCACATGGCCGGCACGTAGGCGCCGCCGGCGGTGCAGGAGCCCATGACCACCGCGACCTGGGGGATGGCGGCGGCGGACAGGCGCGCCTGGTTGTAGAAGATCCGTCCGAAATGATCCCGGTCCGGGAACACCTCGTCCTGCATCGGCAGGAACGCGCCGCCGGAATCCACCAGATAGATGCAGGGGAGATGGTTCTCGAACGCGATCTCCTGGGCGCGCAGGTGCTTTTTCACCGTCAGCGGGAAATAGGTGCCGCCCTTCACCGTGGCGTCGTTCGCCACCACCATCACCTCGATGCCCCGGACCCGGCCGATCCCCGTGATGATGCCGGCGCAGGGGGCGGCCTCGTCATAGAGACCGTGGGCGGCCAGGGCCGAGAGTTCGAGGAAGGGGCTGCCTTCGTCCAGCAGGGCCTCGATCCGTTGCCGGGGCAGGAGCTTGCCCCGTTCGGCGTGTTTCTTGCGCGCCCGCTCGCTGCCGCCGAGGGCGGCGCGTCCGAGTTGCCCCTTCAGGTCCTCGACCAGCGCCGCCATGTGTTTCGCGTTGGCCGCGAACTCATCGCTGCGCGGGTCGAGTCTGCTGCGGATCCGTGGCATGACTACAGTCTAGTCCGTCGTCGCCGGTCAGAGCGCTTCCACGCCGATCGCCGTCGCCTCGCCGCCGCCGATGCACAGGGAGGCGATGCCGGTCTTGAGATCCCGATTCCTGAGCGCGTGGATCAGGGTCACGATCAGTCGTGCGCCGCTGGCGCCGATCGGGTGGCCCAGAGCGCAGGCGCCGCCGTTGACATTGACCTTGGCGTTGTCCAGCTTGAGATCCGCGATCGCCGCCATGGCCACCACGGCGAAGGCCTCGTTGATCTCATAGAGATCGGTGCTGTCCGCCGTCCAGCCCAGTTTCGTCTGCAGCGCCTCGACCGCGTAGACCGGCGCGGTCGTGAACCACTCCGGGGCATGGGCGAAGCCGCTGTGGCCGGCGATCCGGGCCAGCGGCGCGATACCCCGCTTCTCCGCCTCGGACTCGCGCATCAGGATCAGGGCCGCGGCCCCGTCGGAGATCGACGACGAGCTGGCCGCCGTGACCGTGCCGCCGTCCCGGCGGAAGGCCGGGCGCATCTCCGGGATCTTCTCCAGATTGCAGCGCCCGGGCTCCTCGTCGGTGTCGACCAGGGTCTCCGCGCGCCGGGATTTGACCAGCACCGGCGCGATCTCGTCGGTGAAACCCCCGTCCGAGATGGCGTTGAGGGCGCGCTGGACCGATTCGATGGAGAAGGCGTCCTGGGCCTCGCGCGTGAACTGGTACTTGTCGGCGGTGAGTTCGGCGAAATGCCCCATCATGTTGCTGTCGTAGGGATTCTGCAGGCCGTCGAAGAACATGTGGTCCAGCACCTGCTGGTGGCCCATGCGATAGCCTTCCCGGGCCTTCGGCAGCACGTAGGGCGCCAGGCTCATGGATTCCATGCCGCCGGCCAGCACGATGTCGGCCGAACCGGCGCGGATCAGGTCGTGGGCCATCATCACCGCCTTCATCCCCGAGCCGCACACCTTGTTTATCGTCGTGCATCCGGCGGCGGTGGTCAGGCCTGCGGCGAGCGCGGCCTGACGCGCCGGCGCCTGGCCGAGTCCGGCCGGGAGCACGCAACCCAGGATCACTTCGTCGATCTCTTCCGCCTTGAGACCGGCGTCACCGATCGCGGCGGCGGCGGCGGTGGCGCCCAGGGCGGGCGCGGGGACGGTGGACAACGAGCCCTGGAACGAACCGATCGGGGTACGGCGGGCGGCGACGATGACGATGGCTTCTTCGCTCATGGCGCGATCTCCTTGGCGTGTCGGATCAGGCGTCGGTGTCGCTGGCGCGCATCAACTCGCGGCCGATCAGCATGCGGCGGATCTCGCTGGTGCCGGCGCCGATCTCGTAGAGCTTGGCATCGCGCAACAGACGCCCGGTGGGGTATTCGTTGATATAACCATTGCCGCCCAGGCTCTGGATCGCCTCCAGCGCGACCTGGACCGCGGACTGGGAGGCCAGCAGCAGGCAGGCGGCGGCGTCCTGGCGGGTCGGCCGGCCCCGGTCGAACTGTTCGGCGACCCGGTAGGTGAAAGCCCGGGAGGATTGCAGGGCGGTGTACATGTCGGCCAGCTTCGCCTGCATGATGCCGAATTCGCCGATCGGACGGCCGAATTGCTTGCGTTCGTGGACGTAGGGCAGGGTCGCGTCCATGCAGGCCTGCATGATGCCGATCGGTCCGGCCGACAGCACCACGCGCTCGGAGTCCAGCCCGCGCATCAGGATATAGACGCCCTCGTTGACCCCGCCCAGCACGTTCGACTCGGGGATCCGGCAGTCCTCGAATACCAGCTCGCAGGTCTGCGATCCGCGCATGCCCAGCTTGTCCAGCTTCTGCGCGGTGCTGTAGCCGGCCATGTCCCGCTCCACCACGAAGGCGGTCATGCACTTCGATCCGGCGTCGGCCTCGGCGGTGCGCATATAGACCAGCACCACGGACGCTTCCGGCCCGTTGGTGATCCACATCTTCGAGCCGTTCGCCACCCAGGCATCGCCGTCTTTCCTGGCCCGGCAGCTCATGGAGCCGACCACGTCGGAGCCGGCCCCGGGTTCTGACATGGCCAGCGCCCCGACCCACTCGCCGCTGCAGAGTTTCGGCAGCCAGCGCTGACGCTGTTCCTCGGTGGCGTTCAGATAGATGTTGTTGACGCAGAGGTTGGAGTGGGCGCCGTAGGAGAGACCCACCGAGGCGGAAGCGCGGGAGATCTCCTCCATCGCCACCACGTGAGCCAGGTAGCTCATGCCGGATCCGCCGTACTCCTCCGGCACGGTGATCCCGAGCAGACCCATCTCGCCGAGCTTGGGCCACAGATCCTGGGGAAAGGCATTGTCCTGATCGATCTGATCCGCCCGGGGCGCAATCTCCGACTCGGCGAAGCGGCGCACCGCGTCGCGCAACATGTCCAGGTCTTCGTTGATGTCGGTGTTGAATGCGGTCACCGGGACTCCTTCGGCAAGGGAACGTTAAACGATTCGGGGCCGCATCCGCGGCCCCGCCGGTCAGCTGTTGGTGGCCGTGGTGTGCGGCCTGCGTCCGGACAGCCGGTCCTTGAATCGCTTGGAGTAGAAGCGCCGGACCTTGCCGATGGCCACGATGCGCTCCTCGGCCAGGCGGTCGGCGGCCTTCCAGCTCGGAATGCCGTCCCGATCGGCGATGCTGAAGATGTTTCCAATAATATTGTAGATGGTGCTGACTGTGCGGTAGGCCCGATCCCGATCGTAGCCCTGCAGCTCGATGGCCACGTTCATCAGCCCGCCGGCGTTGATCGCATAATCCGGGGCGTAGAGGATGCCGCGCTCTTCCAGCACCGTGCCCCATTCTTCCGATTCAAGCTGGTTGTTGGCGCTGCCGGCGACGATGCCGCATTTCAGCCGCGGCACCGTGTCCTCGTTGATCACGCCGCCGAGTGCACAGGGCGCGAACACGTTGGCGTCCACGTCGTAGATCTGCTCCATGGGCACCGACTCGGCGCCCAGCTCGTCCACCGCCCGTTCCACCCGGGTCTCGTTGATGTCGCAGACAAAGACCTTGGCGCCGGCCTCGCGCAGATACTTGGTCAGGTAGTAGCCCACATGGCCGCAGCCCTGGATCGAAAAGCTGTGCTTGCCCGGATCGTCGTCCCCGTATTTGCGGCTCAGACAGGCCTTGATGCCTTGCAGCGTGCCGTAGGCGGTGAAGGGCGACGGATCGCCGCTGCCGCCGTGGACCCGGTGGACGCCCACCACCCGGTCGGTCTCCTGGTAGATGTAATCCATGTCCTCGACCGAGGTGCCCACGTCCTCGGCCGTGATGTAACGGCCGCCGAGAGACCCGATAAAGCGGCCCAGCGACCGGAACAGGGGCTCGCTCTTGTCGGTCTCCGGATCGCCGATCAGGACCGCCTTGCCGCCCCCGAGATTGAGGCCGGAGACCGCTGCCTTGTAGGTCATGCCCCGGGACAGCCGCAACACGTCCTTCAGCGCCTCGTGCTCGTTCTGGTAGGGCCACATCCGCAGCCCGCCCAGGGCGGGACCCAGCGTCGTGTTATGGATGGCAACGATGGCTCTCAGGCCGGTGTCTTCGCACTGGAAAAACACGACCTGCTCGTGGCCCATCTCGCGCAGGGTCTCAAACAGCTCCATTCGTTCTCCTCCTGAAAGATGATTCTTGTTGCGGATCAGGGCACCGGCCGGAGCGCTTGAGGGCGACCGGTGAAAACGGTCTGCGCCTGGACTGCCCCTGATTCATATTCTTGTCGGGTTTCTTCGTCTGAGCGGAATGCCCGAAGCTGCCGTCGCCGCGTCTGTTTCGAAACCGTCTGCGCGGCATAGCCCGGCGGCGGGCAGGATTATAGTCGGGCGACGCGTTTCCTGCATGACGGACTGGCGTTGCACCGCAGCAATCCAGGCAGGCCGGAGGCCCGGCGTTTGTCGCTATAATCAAATGCCCCGCGGGCGCCGCCTGCGCTGGAGCCCTTGCACGGATTTACGTCCCATGAGCACCGCTGCCCGAGACGTCAGCCTCCGACGGGAGGCATCGAGCGAAACGCCGCTGCGTTTTGTCAGCGCGGCCTCGTTGTTCGATGGTCACGACGCTGCCATCAATATCATCCGGCGGCTGTTGCAGAGTCACGGTGCCGAGGTGATCCATCTGGGTCATAACCGCAGCGTGGCGGACATCGTGCGCGCTGCGCTGCAGGAAGACGCGGACGCGATCGCCTGCAGCTCCTACCAGGGCGGTCACAACGAATATTTCCGCTACATGGTCGACATGCTCCGGGAGGCCGGCGCCGAGCATATCCGCATCGTGGTCGGCGGTGGCGGCACCATCGCGCCCGAGGAGATCGCGGAGCTGGAAGCCTACGGCGTGGAGAAGATCTACGACGCCAATGACGGGATGCGGCTCGGTCTGGAAGGCATGATCGAGGACGTGATCAAACGGGTGCGGGCATGGCCGCGGCCCGAAGCCACCAGCGATCCGGTGTCCGCCACGGATCACCGCCGGCTTGGACAGATGCTCAGTCTGCTCGAATCGTCCGTGGACGAACCGGAACGGATAGAGGGTCTGCGACGGCGGTGGGCGGAATACGAACGTCAGGTGCCGGTGGTCGGCATCACCGGCACCGGCGGCGCCGGCAAGAGCAGCCTGACCGATGAGTTGCTCAACCGCTTCCTGCGCGCGTTCCCCGACAAGCGCCTGGCGGTGCTGGCGGTGGATCCGACCCGGCGCCGCTCGGGCGGTGCCCTGCTGGGCGACCGTATACGCATCAACAGCCTCTCGGACGAGCGCATCTTCATGCGCTCCATGGCCACCCGCCGCCAGCATCTGGCCACCAGCGCCGTGCTCCGCGACAGTATCGAGTTCCTCAAGGCCTCGGACTTCGATCTCATCATCGTCGAGACCGCCGGCATCGGTCAGAGCGATACGGAGATCGTCGATCTTGTGGACCTGTCGATCTATGTCATGACCAGCGATTACGGCGCCGCCAGCCAGCTGGAGAAGATCGACATGCTGGACTACGCGGATCTCGTGGCCCTGAACAAGTTCGAGAAACGGGGGGCCGAAGACGCGCTGCGGGACGTCCGCAAGCAGTGGAAGCGCAACCGCAAGGCCTTCTCGATGGACGACGACCAGGTGCCCGTGTTCCCGACCATCGCCAGCCAGTTCAACGATCCCGGCATCAACCGCTTTTTCACCGCCATCTGCGGTGCCATCGGCGAGCGGTTGCCGGCGCTGGCGGCGAGCTGGACGCCGGGAACATTGCCGGGACCGGCATCCGAGGCCCGCCGCTCGCTGATACCGCCCCAGCGGGTGCGTTACCTGGCGGAGATCGCCGAAGCCGGCCGCGGCGCCAACCGTCAGGCCCGGGAGCTGGCGGGCATCGCCGGCCGCGCCCACGCCTGTTACCGCGCTCTGCAGGAACTGGGGGACGAGCCGCCGCCGCCCCTGGAGGCCTATCCGGACGAGCGACTCGAAGCCGGGGACGATAGCCTGCGAGCCCTGCGGCGCCGTTACAACGAGGCGCTCGAAGAACTGGGCGCCGAGCCGCTGGCCATGCTCCGGGAATGGCCGCAACGAGCCGAGGGTGTGCGCTCGGAACATTACTGTTACCGGGTCCGGGAGCGGGAGGTCACGGGCGAGAACTACACCGAGACCCTGAGTCATCTTCAGATCCCCAAGATCGCCGCGCCGGACTACCGGGACTGGGGCGACCTGCTGTTCTTCCTACTCAAGGAGAATCTGCCGGGCCGGTATCCCTACACCGCCGGCGTCTATCCCTATCGCCGGGAGGCGGAGGATCCGATCCGCATGTTCGCCGGTGAGGGCATGGCCGAGCGGACCAATCGCCGCTTCCATTATCTTTCCGCCGGCCATCCGGCGACCCGCCTGTCGACCGCCTTCGACTCCGTCACCCTCTACGGCGAGGATCCGGACGAGCGGCCGGACATCTACGGGCGGATCGGTAATTCGGGCGTGTCCATCGCCACCGTCGATGACATGAAGCGGCTCTACTCGGGCTTCGATCTGTGCGCGCCCAACACCTCGGTGTCCATGACCATCAACGGACCGGCGCCGATGATCCTGGCCATGTACATGAATGCGGCGATCGATCAGCGGGTCGAGCGTCATCTCCGGGAGACGGGCGGCTGGGACGCGGCCCGGGCGCGGATCGACGAATACTTCGGCGACCGGCCGCGGCCCCGTTACCGGGGCGATCTGCCGGCCGGTCACGACGGTTCGGGTCTGGGCCTGATGGGGATCAGCGGCGACCACCTGCTGGACGCCGAGACCTACGGCAGGATCCGGGACGAGACCCTGAGCCAGGTCCGGGGCACGGTCCAGGCGGACATCCTCAAGGAGGACCAGGCCCAGAACACCTGTATCTTCTCCACCGAGTTCGCGCTGCGGATGATGGGCGACGTCCAGGACTATTTCATCGACCACCGGGTCCGGAATTTCTACAGCGTCTCCATCAGCGGTTACCACATCGCCGAGGCCGGGGCGAACCCGATCTCCCAGCTGGCGTTCACCCTCGCCAATGGCTTCACCTTCGTCGAGTACTACCTCAGCCGGGGCATGCTGATCGACGATTTCGCGCCCAACCTGAGTTTCTTCTTCTCCAACGGCATGGATCCGGAGTACGCGGTCATCGGCCGCGTCGCCCGGCGGATCTGGGCCCGGGCCATGCGCCGGCTCTACGGCGCCGGCCCGCGCAGCCAGATGCTCAAGTACCACATCCAGACGTCGGGCCGCAGCCTCCATGCCCAGGAGATACAGTTCAACGACATCCGCACCACGCTGCAGGCGCTGTACGCGCTGTTCGACAACTGCAACAGCCTGCACACCAACGCCTACGACGAGGCGATCACCACGCCGACCGAGGAGTCCGTGCGCCGGGCAGTGGCGATCCAGATGATCATCAACAAGGAGCTGGGGCTGAACAAGGTCCAGAACCCGCTGCAGGGCGCCTTCGCCATCGAGCGTCTGACCGATCTGGTGGAGGAGGCCGTGTACCAGGAATTCGAGCGGCTCTCCGACCGGGGCGGCGTTCTCGGCGCCATGGAGACCATGTATCAGCGCGGCAAGATCCAGGAAGAGAGTCTCTACTACGAGTCACGCAAGCACGACGGCAGCCTGCCGCTGGTCGGCGTCAACACGTTCAAGGCAGAAGACGCGTCGGGCGAGCCGCCCGCGGCGATCGAGCTGATCCGTTCCACCGAGCAGGAGAAGCGGGACCAGGTCGATGCCATCCGCGCCTTCAAGTCGGCCCACGGCGGAGAGTCCGAAGCCGCGATCCGGCGGCTGCAGGAGGTCGCGGCCCGGGATGGCAACGTGTTCGCCGAGTTAATGGAGGCGGTGAAGACGTGCACGCTGGGACAGATCACTCACGGCCTGTATCAGGTCGGGGGGCAGTACCGAAGAAACATGTAGGGTGATGACGAGGGGGGAGTTCGGCCGGTCGCGGCCGTAACGGGGTTTTGCCAATAATTTCAGACGATTAGAGGTGCTATCTGCGGTGCTTCCGCAGGCGCGCGCGTACTTTTTTTTCCACAGGCTTTCTGCTAGCTTAAATCGCTTACGAAGGCCTCCTTACTAATTACAATCTCCAGCGAAGGGAACCTCATGCAAACACAGAAGAAATCGGGCCATGCCGGTCGGCTCGGGGCGGCGCTGGCGGTGTTGCTGCTGCCGCTGTGCCTGGCATCGGCGGTCTCGGCCTCCGAACGGACCGTGACCGCGAGCCTGGCGGAGCAGAAGGCGAGCGATTCTGCATCCAAGAAGTCCCAGGCCCGGATCGCACAGCTCTCCGATCAGACCACCGAGCTTCTCGGCGATTATCGTCTGGCCCTGCAGAAACTCGACCGGGTGAAGATCTACAACCGCCATCTGCAGACCCTGGTCAACAGCCAGGAGGAGGAGAAGGCCAACATCGCCCGGCAGCTGGATGATTTCCAGGTGGTGCAGACGGAGATCGTGCCGCTGATGGAGATCATGATCGGCAATCTGGAGGACTTCATCGCCCTGGACCTGCCGTTCAACGTGCAGGAGCGCAACGACCGCATCGCGGCTCTGCGGGACATGATGGACGACTCGGAGATCACCATCTCGGAGAAGTATCGCAAGATCATGGAGGCCTACCAGATCGAGACGAACTTCGGCCGCGATATGGAGGCCCGCAACGGCACGCTGGACCTGGGCGGCGAATCCCGCGAGGTCGAATTCCTGCGGCTCGGACGGTTGCTGCTCGCCTACCAGACGGCCAACAAGGAGGAGACCGGCTTCTTCAATCCGAATACCCGCCAGTGGGAGACCCTGCCGGATGAGTATCGCGCTTCCATCACCGAGGGACTGCGGATCGCCCGCAAACAGGCGCCGCCCAACCTCTTGATGCTCCCCGTCGCCGCTCCGGAGGCCTCCCAATGAGAAAGCAGATCATCACCACCATGGCGCTGATCGTGGGCGTGTTCGGCGGCAGCGGCGCCTGGTCGGCCGATTCCCTGGACCAGCTTCTGCAGGAAGTGAAGAAAGCCCGCAACGAGATGTCCCAGGAGAACAAACAGCGCGAGGCCCGCTTCCAGCGGGAGCGGGACAACCAGCGCGCGTTGCTGCGGGAAGCCCAGGCAGAGCTGTCGCGGGAAGAGGCCCGCAGCAACCAGCTCACCGCGCAGTTCACCGAGAACGAGCAGCTGCTGACCGAGATGTCCGACAACCTGCAGGTGCAGGTGGGCAACTTCGGCGAGCTGTTCGGCGTCGTCCGTCAGGTCGCCGGCGACACTGTCGGCGTCGTCAGAAGCTCGCTGGTCTCCGCCCAGTATCCGGACCGCAGCGACGTGGCCGCCCGGCTGGCCCAGATCAAGGGACTTCCCTCGATCGAGGACCTGGATGCCCTGCGCATCCTGCTGTTCGAGGAGATGGCCGAGTCGGGCAAGGTGACCCGCTTCCCCGCCACCATCGTCACCGCTGACGGTCGCGACGAGCAGACGGAGGTCGTGCGGGTCGGGGTGCACAACCTGATCACCGGGGACCGGTTCCTCACTTACGACACCGAGACCAATTCCATCAAGGAGCTGGCCCGTCAGCCCCAGGGACGCTTCCGCTCCGCCATCGACGATCTGTTCAATTCCGCGCCACCGGCCGTCGTCAACACCGCGGTCGATCCCAGCCGCGGCTCGCTGCTGGGACTGCTGATCCAGGCGCCGAGCCTGGACGAGCGGATCGCCCAGGGTGGCGTGGTCGGCTATGTGATCATCGGACTGGGCATCATCGGTCTGCTGATCGCTATCTGGCGTCTGCTGTTCCTGAGCGGCGTCAGCGCCGGCATGCGCAAGCAGCTGAAGTCGACCGATCCCAGCGAGAAGAATCCGCTGGGCCGGATCCTCAAGGTCTATGACGAGAACCGGATGAACGACACCGAGACCCTGGAACTCAAGCTGGACGAGGCGATCCTGCGGGAAGCCCCGTCGCTGGAGAAATGGCAGGGCGGTATCAAGGTGCTGGCGGCGGTCGCGCCGCTGCTCGGACTGCTCGGTACGGTCACCGGCATGATCGCCACGTTCCAGGCCATCACCCTGTTCGGTACCGGTGATCCGAAACTGATGGCCGGCGGTATCTCCCAGGCTCTGGTCACCACCGTGCTGGGCCTGTGTGTGGCCATCCCGCTGGTGTTGCTGCACAGCTGGGTCTCCGGCCGCAGCCGCAGCCTGATCGAGGTCCTGGAGGAGCAGACTGCGGGCATGATCGCGCAGAAGGCGGAATCTGACCGATGATCTTCCTGCAAGAGAATCTGATCTCGCCGATCAGGGATTTCTTCGAGGCGGGCGGCGACGTCCTCTTCGCTATCCTGTTCGTCACGATTCTCATGTGGACGCTGATCATCGAGCGCCTCTGGTTCTTCTACTTCGTGCTGCCCGGGCGGGTGAAAGCCGTCCGGCAGGCCTGGGACTCCCGTTCCGACACCTTCTCCTGGTATGCCCGCCAGGTCCGCCAGCAGCTGATCTCCGAGGTCGGCGTCGAGTGCCGGCACTATCTCCCGGTGATCAAGGCGCTGATGGCGATCCTGCCGCTGCTCGGATTGCTGGGCACGGTGACGGGCATGATCTCGGTGTTCGACGTCATGGCCTTCGCCGGGACCGGTAACGCCCGGCTGATGGCGGCGGGCGTGTCCAAGGCCACCATCCCGACCATGTCGGGGCTGGTCGCGGCCCTGTCGGGTCTCTACTTCGCCTCCTGGCTGGAGCAGAAATCGACCCGCGAAGTGGGCAAGATCGAAGACCTCCTGGCGCACCATTGAGGGCAACTGAATGCGACGCAGAGTAACCGCCCACGCCGAAGAGGCCGAGATCAACATCACCCCGATGCTGGACATCGTGTTCATCATGTTGATCTTCTTCATCGTCACCACGTCTTTCGTCAAGGAGATCGGCATCGACGTGAACCGGCCGTCGAACAAGCCGGTCGAGACCAAGAAGCTGTCCGAAGTGGTGGCCATACGAATCGACGAACTGGGCCAGATACAGGTACAGAACCGCAACGTGGATCTGCGGGCCGTGCGGGCCAACATCGAGAGCGAGCTGGCGACCAAGCCCGATGCCAGCGTGGTGGTTATCGCAGACCGGAACGCCGACGCGGGCCTGCTGGTCCAGGTCATCGACCAGGCGCGCGTGGCAGGTGCCGAGGGTGTGTCGCTGGCGGCGATGGCGAAATGACGGGGCGTCCCGGACCGAAATGCGAGTGAGGCACTAAATGGGAAAACGGCACGCGGTAGCCCAGGAAGAGACGGAGATCAATATCACGCCGATGCTGGACATCGTCTTCATCATGCTGATCTTCTTCATCGTCACCACGTCGTTTATCAAGGAGACCGGTATCGATCCCAACCGGCCGGAGGCGGCGACGGCGGTCAAGCAGGAGCGGGGCAACATCCTCGTGGGCATCAGCGCGACCGGCGATATCTGGATGAACAAGCGCAAGGTCGAACTCGCCCAGGTCCGCCAGATGGTCGAACAGGCCAAGGCCGAGAGCCCCGAGGCGAGCGTCGTGATCGTCACCGACGAGAAGGCCGCCACGGGCGTGTTGATCGACCTGATGGATCAGATCCGCCTGGGCGGTGTCCAAAATGTATCCGTGGCGGCTGAGCTGGGGGGCGGTTGATGATGAAGACATTCGGTTCGCTGGCCCTCGGCATCGTGATCGCGTTGCTGTTGTTCCTGCTGATGAACGCGCTGATCTCCAACAAGGGTGGCTTCCGCGGTGCGGACAGCGGCGGCAAGGTCATCGACTTCATCCGCGTGCAGCAGGACGAGATGCTGCAGACCAAGGACCGGCGCGTACCGAAGAAGCCGCCGCCGCCGAAGAAGCCGCCGCCGCCGCCCAAGCTGAAGGTATCGTCCCAGTCGCAACCGCCGCCGACACCGCTGGATATCGAGACGCCGGACATCGACGTCGGCTTCAGCGGCAGCGGACCGTTCCTGGGTACCTGGCAGGCCGGTGATCCGGCCGCCGAGGGCGACATCATCCCGATCGTGCGCATCGAGCCTCAATACCCCCGCGAGGCCCTGCTCAAGGGTACCGAGGGCTGGGTGAAGGTGCGTTTCACTATCCTCGAGGACGGTTCGGTGGACAACCCGCTTGTCGTCGAGGCCGAGCCCCGGCGTCTGTTCGACCGCGCCGCGATCCGCGCCATCCTGCGCTGGAAATTCAAGCCCCGGATCGTCGATGGCCGGGCGGTCACCCGGGAGGCCGAGCAGACCATCGACTTCAAGCTGGACCAGAGCTGATGAGACATCTGATTAAGATCGGCCTCGGCGCCCTCCTGCTCGCGCTGGCCGGCGCATCCGCCCAGGCGGCCGAGGAGCAGGGCAAATGCGAGGGCCAGGCGGCCGTCGAGCGCAAGGAACGGGGCTCGCTGATCGGCGAGCGCACCTACCGGCGGCTGAGCGCCATCCACGAGCAGATGGGTAACGAGGCATACGGTGAAGCCCTCAAGGGCCTCAAGTCGCTGTCGGGCGGGAACCTCAACGATTATGAGATGGCGAAGGTCAACGAGACCTACGGCTACATCTACGCCGGTCAGGGCAAATACGACCAGGCCATTCCTTATTTTCAGAAAGCGCTGGACTCCGATGCCCTGACCAACGCATCCCATTTCGGCCTCATGTACTCCCTGGCCCAGCTCTACGCGGGCCAGGATCAGCACCAGCGCACCATCGACCTGATGCTCGAGTACCTGAAGTTCCAGTGCGACCCGCCGCCCCAGGCTTATATCGCGCTGGCTTCCAGCTACTCCAGCCTGAACCAGTACAACCAGGCTCTGCCCTGGGTGCAGAAGGCGATCGCCAAGGCCGGCGACAAAGCCCAGGAATCCTGGTATCTGCTCGAACTGGCGATCTATTTCGAGCAGAAGAACTACCCGGCCGCGTCGCGGCTGCTGACCGGGATGGTGGCCAAGTGGCCGGACAAGCTCAAGTACTGGGAGATGCTGTCCGGGTCATACCAGGAACAGCAGAAAGACATCGACGCCCTGGCCACGCTGATGGTCGCCTACGAGGCGGGTCTGCTGGATGACACCAGCGAAACCCTGAACGCGGAGCAGCGCGAGCGCAAGCTGCTCAACATCGCCCGTATGAACCTGTTCGTGGAAGTCCCCTATGTCGCGGGCCGCCTGATCGAGAAAGAGATGGAGACGGGCCGGATCAAGGTCACACAGAAGAACCTGGAGCTGCTGCTCAGCGCCTGGACCGCGGCGCGTGAGTTCGACAAGGCGGTCGCCACCATCGACCGGCTGGCGCCGATGAAGAGCGACGGCGAACTCTACATGCAGAAGGCCCAGTTGCTGGCCGAAAAGAGCGACTGGCAGGGCTCCATCGATGCCGCCAGGCAGGCGCTGGAGAAGGGCGGTCTGAAGTCCCCGGGCGGGGCTTATCTGCTGATCGGCATCTCCGCCAACGAGATGCGGGATTTCACCCAGGCCATCGACGCGCTCAACGAAGCCCGCAAATTCGACGACAAGACGCGCCGCCAGGCCTCGGACTGGATCAAGTTCGTGGAGGAGCGCCGGCAGGCCGCCGCGGCCGGCTGATTCAGCCGACTGAGGCGAAAAGAAAGCCCGCCC
>CBDTYJ010000006.1:0-27851 GCA_965364575.1 uncultured Gammaproteobacteria bacterium | reverse complement strand
GTCCCGGTCTTCTGCTGCTGACCCTGCTGCCTGGACTCCTTCGCGGCATCACTCCTGGGGCCGCGCTTGCGCCCGCCGCGCCGGCGGCGCCCACCGCGCCGGCTCCTGGGCGGGCCGTCACGATCGGTTGTGGCCGACTTCGCCTGCCGGCCATCGCCGCTCTGCTTCCCGGCTTTTTCGTCGCCGTCCGCCTTCCGGGTCTGCCCGCCCTTCGATTCGCCGCCCTTGCGCTGACCGCGTCCCCGGGGTCTCTTGTCCCCCTCGCTGCTGCGCCTCGAGCCGCTGTCCCGGCCGCCTCGACCCCGGGTTCTGGACTTGGACTGAGGTCGTTCGCGCCGACCGTCTTTACGGCCTTTCTCGCCGGCCCGTGCATCCCGGCGTTTCTTGCCTTCGTCCCGGACCTCCCGCTCCTCGGCCGCGCCCCTGAACCAGGCCAGAAGACGGGCCAACAGACCGGGCCGTTTGGCGTCTTCTTCCGCCTGATGCCGCGCCGGCGTCGGCGCCGGTGAACTGGGGACGATCTTGCTGACCGCCGGTTTTTGCGCCATCGGTTGTTGCCGCGTGGCCCGCTCGATGACATCGCTGGTCTCGGCCTCGGACTCCGGCAACATATAACTGACCGGCGCATTCTCGGGCAGCCGCACGGCATCATCGCGTACTCGCCGCAGCTGGTAATGGGGCGATTCCAGATTGCCGCGGGGCACGATGACGATATCGATGCCCTCGCGCTGTTCGATGGTGGTCAGCCAGTTCCGCTTCTCGTTGAGCAGGTAGGTCGACACATCGATAGGCAGTTCGGCGATCACTTTCGCCGTGCGGTCCTTGCGTGCTTCTTCCGCCAGCAGGCGCAGCACCGAAAGAGACAGGGACTCGACGCCGCGAATGGTGCCGCGGCCCAGGCAGCGCGGACAGGTCGTGTGGGCCGATTCGCCGAGAGAAGGCCGCAGGCGCTGGCGGGACATCTCGAGCAGGCCGAAGCGTGAGATGCGGCCGATCTGGATGCGCGCGCGATCCATCTTGACTGCCTCCCGCAGGCGATTCTCGACCTCCCGTTGTGCCTTCTGCGGACCCATGTCGATAAAGTCGATGACGATCAGACCGCCCAGGTCGCGGAGGCGCAATTGCCGGGCGATCTCGTCTGCCGCTTCAAGATTTGTATTGAGCGCCGTCGCCTCGATGTCCTCGCCCTTGGTGGATCGCGCCGAGTTGATGTCGATGGACACCAGCGCCTCCGTGTGGTCGATGACAACGCTGCCCCCTGAGGGCAGATCGACGTTGTGTGAGAACGCGGACTCGATCTGACTTTCGATCTGAAAGCGCGTAAACAGCGGTACCGCGTCATGGTATAGCTTGAGCTTGCGCAGGTTGTGCGGCATCACCCGCTCGATGAATTCGCGCGCCTCCTGGAAGGCGGCTTCATCGTCGATCAGGATCTCTCCGACTTCGTTGGAGAAATGATCGCGCAGGGCGCGGATGATGGTGTTGCTCTCCTGGTAGATCAGGAATGGCGCCGGTCGCTGGATCGCCGACGCCTTGATCGCCTCCCAGACCTGCAGCAGATAATCGAGATCCCACTGCAGTTCCTCATCGCTGCGGCCCACGCCCGCGGTGCGCACGATGGCGCCCATGCCCTCCGGCATCTCGATGGCTTTCAGGGCGTCGCGCACTTCATCCCGATCGGCGCCGGTGATGCGGCGTGAGACGCCGCCGGCGCGGGGATTGTTCGGCATCAGCACCAGGAATCGGCCGGCCAGACTGAGGAAAGTGGTCAGCGCCGCACCCTTGTTACCGCGCTCCTCTTTTTCGACCTGGATGACGATCTCCTGGCCTTCCTTGAGGACATCGCGGATGTTGATCCGGCCGCTGGTGTCGGCGCCCTCGACGAAGTATTCGCTGGAGATTTCCTTCAGCGGCAGGAAACCGTGACGGGTAGACCCGTATTCGACGAAGGCCGCTTCGAGGCTGGGTTCGAGCCGGGTGATCCGACCCTTGTAGATGTTAGCCTTTTTCTGTTCCCGGGCCGGGGTCTCGATATCGAGGTCGATCAGCCGTTGGCCGTCGACCATCGCCACACGCAACTCTTCTTCCTGAGTCGCGTTCACTAGCATTCTTTTCATTGTATTCGGCTCTTGTCAGGTCAAGGGCCGACGATCCGCAAGGGACAGCGAACAGCAGGACAGCGGTATCGGGCATGGGGCCAGGATGGCCGCCACGCCAGGTATGAAACCATTCGCCCGCGATCGACGCGAGCCAGAGGAGAGCTGTCATTTGTATTCCGTCCTGCCTGCGTGCGGGAACACGCGCCGGGCCCTGAGGCGCCGCGCGGGAATCGTCGGCAACGCGATGGACTGAAAGTTCAGATCCAACAACTTCGGCGATCCGGAAGCTCCGGGTCGCCACGTGTATTCCGTCTCGCGACTGCCTGGCTGCAGGCGTAAACTGCCGGCCGGCGGTCGCTCCGCCGGTACTATAGCAACCTCGTGGCATTACAATCAACGCTGACGGCATCGCATAAGGTCCTGAAAAGGGGAATATTTTGACTGTCGGAGAGTCCGGTCCGAAAGTTGCCGTCCGGCTGGTCACGATCAGCGAGGACGAGGCCGGGCAGCGGATCGATAATTTCCTGGCGACGCGCCTCAAGGGTGTGCCAAGAAGCCGCCTTTACCGTCTGCTGAGAAAAGGTGAAGTGCGAGTCAACAAGGGCCGGATCGGGCCCACCTACCGTCTACAGCCCGGCGACGTGGTGCGGATCCCTCCCGTACGGATATCAACCGGGAGCGCTCCGGCCCCGTCGGCTTCGACCCGGGAATTCCTCACCGGCCGAATCCTGCACGAGGACAGGCGGCTGCTGGTACTGGACAAACCTGCGGGAATGGCGGTCCATGGCGGCAGCGGCCTCAGTTTCGGCGTCATCGAAATCCTGCGGGCGGCGCGGCCGGACTGTCACTATCTGGAGCTGGTCCATCGTATCGACCGCGACACCAGCGGCTGCCTGTTGATCGCCAAGCGGCGCAGCTATCTGCGGGCGCTGCACACCCTGCTGCGGGAAGGCCGCATGGAAAAACAGTATCTGGCCCTGGTCCGCGGGCAATGGCAGTTGGGCAAGGTGCTGCTGGAGGATCGGATCAGCACCCACCAACGTCGGGACGGCGAGCGCCACGTGGAACTGGATGAAGAGGGCAAGGTCGCCGCGAGCCGGTTCCGCCCGGTGCAAACCTGGCCTCGGGCGACGCTGATGGAGGTCAGCCTGCTTACTGGCAGAACCCACCAGATTCGCGTGCAGGCGGCTGCGGCGGGTCACCCGCTGGCGGCCGACGAGAAATACGGCGATCCGGTGTTCAATCGCCAGATGGCCAGGCTGGGATTGAAACGCATGTTCCTGCATGCCCACGCTCTGGGTTTCGAGGACCCGGTCAGCGGCGAGTGGCGCGGATTCAGCGCGCCGCTGCCCGACGACCTGCGCGGCCTGATCGATCGGCTGGAGGCGGGTAATTGAGCAGACCCTGGCCGCTACTGGTCTTCGACTGGGACGGTACCCTGATGGATTCCACGACGGCGATCGTCCGCGCGGCCCAGGCAGCGATCGCCGATCTGGATCTGCCCACACGCAGCGACGACGACATCCGCGGGATCATCGGACTGGGGCTGCGGGAGTCTTGGGAAACGCTGTTCCCGGAACTGAGCGCAGACGCATACGAAGATTTCGTCGACAGCTATCGGGATCATTTCCTGCTGCGCGAGCGCGCGCGCTCGCGGCTCTATCCGGGGGTCAGGGAAGTGCTGGTGATCCTGCGCGAGCGGGGCTGCCGGCTGGCGGTGGCCACCGGTAAGAGCCGGCGGGGACTGGATCACGATCTGGAGTCCACCGGGCTCGGCGCGCTTTTTCACGCCACTCGTACGGCGGACGAGACCCGCTCGAAACCCCATCCGGAGATGTTGTTGAATCTGATGGCGCATCTGGGTTTCGGTCCGGAGCAGACCCTGATGGTCGGCGACACCGAATTCGATCTGCGGATGGCGCAGGCGGCTGGCGCCACGGCGCTGGCGCTGACCTGGGGCGCGCATCCCGAATCGCGGCTGCGGGCGCATGCCCCGGCGGCTTGTCTCCACGACGTAGGGCAGATTCCGGCGTGGTTAGAGCAGATCGAAGCCGAGCTGGCGAAGGGCGGCTGAGACCCAGATCAGGGGCAGCCCGATCAGTGCGGTGGGATCCTGGGAGTCGATACGCTCGAACAGCGCGATGCCGAGGCCTTCGCAGCGGAACCCCCCGGCACAGTCCAGCGGTCTGTCACGGGCCACATATCGCTCGATTTCAGCCGAGCCGAGCGCGCGAAACTGCACCCGGGTCACATCCACGTGCAACAACGGCTCCGATCCTGGATCCCGTCCATCGACCAAAGCCACGGCGGTGAGGAACTCCACAGGTTTGCCGGCGCTGCGCCGCAACTGCTCGACCGCCGCCAATTCGGTGCCGGGTTTCCCCAGGACTTCGTTATCCCGGACCGCGACCTGGTCGGAGCCGATCACGACCGCGTCCTGATGGCGGACGGCCACGGTCCGGGCCTTGAGTTGAGCCAGGCGGGTCGCCAGGGTAGCCGGATCCTCGCCGCTCAGGGCGCGTTCGTCCACCTGGGGCGAATCGACCGAGAACTCGAGTCCGAGCCGCCCGAGCAGCTGACGGCGATAGGGCGAGCTGGAGGCCAGTACGAGCCCGGGGTTGGCATTCCTGGTGTCGGCGTTCATAGGCCCAATCATGAGGCGACTTCTGTCGCAAAAACAAGGGATTGCAGTGGACCACACTTTTGACAGAGATAGCAATTCCGGATATTCTTCGCCGATTATGCCGCTCGCCCTGACGGACCTTCTTTCACCGGATGCGCCCGTCCAGGGCGAGTTGCGTGTTGAGGTGCCGGTCAGGGACCTGCCAAGGCTCGCCGAGTCTCTGCAGGACGACGAAGGATCGTTGGTGGTCGCACTGTCGGTGCGGCCGTTGCCGGGACCGGTGGCTGCGCTGGCAGTCGAAGGCCGGGTCTCCGGGATTCTGCCGATGGCGTGCCAGCGCTGTCTCGAGACGGTGCCGGTGCAACTGGAACAGGCGTTCAGGCTGGCGGTGACCGCCAGCGGGAACGAAGGAACCTTGCCGGCGGACTTCGAGCCCTGGCCTCTGGTCGCGGGGCCCGTGTCATTGGGGCAGCTGATCGAGGACGAGTTGCTGCTGGCGCTGCCGCTCGTACCGATGCACGAGCGGCAGGATGAATGCGGAGAGCTGGCGGCGGAATTGGCCGCGCTGCGGCAAGAGGGAAGTGGCGCACCGGCGGAGAACCCTTTCGCCGTGCTCGAGAAATTGAAAACGGATCTGAAACGATAGGCCGGGCCTGCGGAGCGGGCATGGTGCCGGACGAGGAGAGAGATAATGGCTGTTCAACAGAATCGGAAGAGTTCGTCGCGGCGCGACATGCGCCGTTCCCACGACGGGCTGATGAAGCCGGCGGTGTCGGTGGAGCCCAAGACCGGGGAGGTTCATCGCCGGCATCACGTCAGCGCTGACGGTTTTTACCGCGGCCGCAAGGTGGTGGCGACGCCCGTTCCGGTCGAAGACGACGAGGAATAGTGGATCGCCGTCGGCGCCGCAGCGAGACGGCGCCGGGTGATCAGCGCATAGGGCATGGGACATCCGGTCCTCGCGGTCGATGCCATGGGCGGCGATGCCGGGCCCGACATGGTGGTCCCGGCCTCGCTGGCCTTCCTGGCCAATCATCCCCGGGCCTCTCTGTTCCTCGTAGGGGATAGCGGACGCATAGAACCGCTGCTCGCCTCGGCTGATCCCGGGCTCCGCCAGCGTGCCGAAATCGTACCGGCCAGCCAGGTCGTGGACATGGACGAGTCGCCCGCTGACGCGTTGCGCAGGAAGAAGGACTCCTCCATGCGGCTCGCCATCGATCTGGTCAAGAGCGGCAGGGCGCAAGCCTGCGTGAGCGCCGGCAATACCGGCGCCTTGATGGCGATCTCCCGTTTCGTACTGAAGACGCTGCCCGGCATCGACCGGCCCGCCATCGTCTCCGGCATCCCGGCGCGTCATGGTCATACGCTGATGCTGGATCTCGGCGCCAACGCCGACTGTTCGGCCGCGCAGCTGGTCCAGTTCGCGGTCATGGGTACCGTCATAGCATCGGAACTGCACCGCATCGAGCGCCCCCGGGTGGGGCTGCTGAACATCGGCACCGAGGAGAACAAGGGCGGAGACGCCATCCGTCAGGCGGGCCGAATGCTCGCGGAAAGCGGTCTCAACTATGTGGGATTCGTCGAGGGAAACGACATCATGTCCGGACGGGTGGACGTCGTCGTCACCGACGGATTTACCGGCAACGTCTCCCTGAAGACGATGGAGGGCCTGGTCCGGATGCTTTTCCAGAGTATCCGTGACGAGGTCGGCAGGTCCTGGCAGAAACGTCTGGTCGCCCTGGCCGCGAGGCCCATGCTGCGCTCACTTCAGGCTAAACTTGACCCAAGACTGTATAACGGGGCCAGCCTGGTCGGGCTCCAGGGGATCGTCATCAAGAGTCATGGCAGCGCCGACGAGTTCGCATTCCGCAATGCCCTGCGCACGGCCTTGATCGAAATCAGGAAAGATGCTCCGGGGCAGATCGGGGCGCTGATGAGCCAACAGAAGATACTGGAGACTGCGGTTTGATCTACTCCCGCATAGCCGGAACCGGTCGATACCTGCCGGAGCGTGTCCTCACCAATGCCGACCTGGAGAAGATGGTCGACACGACGGACGAGTGGATCCGGACGCGTACCGGGATCGAACGCCGTCACATCTGTGCCGATGACGAGACCACCTGCGACATGTCGGAACATGCCGCGCGGGTGGCGATGGAGGATGCTGGTGTCGGACCCGAAGACATCGACCTGTTGATCGTCGGAACTACCACACCCGATCAGGTATTCCCCAATGTGGGCTGCCTGCTGCAGGACCGCCTCGACATACACGGGTGTCCCGCCTTCAGCCTCGAGGCCGCGTGTACCGGCTTCATCTATGCGCTCAGCGTCGCCGACAAATTCGTCCGCACTGGGGCCGCCCGCAATGCCCTGGTCATCGGCGCCGAGGCGATCTCAAAGATGACCGACTGGACCGACCGGCACACCTGCGTCCTGTTCGGAGACGGGGCGGGCGCGGTGGTGCTGCAGCCGTCCGATGAGCCCGGCATCATCTCTACCCATATCCATGCGGACGGCCAGTATAAAGACCTGTTGTTCTTCCCCTCCGGCGTGTCGAAGAAACCCGAGGATTTTCACGCTCGCCGGGATTACATACAGATGCGGGGTAACGAGGTCTTCAAGGTCGCGGTCAACACGCTGGGCCGGATCGTCGACGAGACCCTGGCCGCCAACGATCTGCAGAAGTCCGACATCGACTGGCTGATCCCGCATCAGGCCAATATCCGCATCATCCAGGCGACCGCAAGGAAACTGGACATGCCGATGGATCGCGTGATCCAGACCGTGGCCGAACATGGGAATACGTCTACCGCATCGGTGCCGATGGCACTGGACGTGGCGGTGCGCGACGGTCGCATCAAGCGCGGCGAGATGTTGTTGCTGGAGGCCTTCGGCGGCGGCTTCACCTGGGGGTCGGCGCTGGTGCGTTACTGACGCCGGGCGTCTACGCCCCGGCGGCGCCGACATGGCGCAGATATTTTCCGCGGATCCTGTTGTTCGGGATCCTGCATCACAGAGGTAAGTCTAGTGTCCCAGCAAGATCCCAAACCGGAATTCCACGGCTGGCGTCCGCATCCCTGGCATGGTCTCTCTCCGGGCAAGAATCCGCCGCTCGAGGTCCGCGCGTTTATCGAGATCACGCCCTTCGACCTGGTCAAATACGAGGTCGACAAGGAGACTGGTTATACGATCGTCGATCGACCCCAGCGCACCTCCGCGCAGCCGCCGGCGCTATACGGATTTATACCCCAGACCTACTGTGGGGACCGGGTCCGTGATCTGACGCCCGGTGCCGAACTCGCTGATGGCGACCCGCTGGATATCTGCGTCATCAGCGAGCGGCGCATCGACCGCGGCGGCATCCTCATCGACGCCCGCGTCATCGGCGGCATCCAGATGCTCGACGGCGGAGAGGCCGACGACAAGATCATCGCGGTGCTGCACAACGACTACATCTGGAGCGGGGTCAAGGACATCGATGAATTGCCGGACATCCAGGTGCAGCGGATCAAGCACTACTTCGGCACCTACAAGATGAGCGACGCCATGGATTCGTCGATCAAGATAACCGGTGTCTACGGTCGCGAGCGGGCGGCTGAGGTGATCGATGCCTCGCTGGCTGACTACGAACAATCCTTCGGCCACTATCGTCGCGCCCTGCAGCGCAGCGAAACGGAGATGTTCGGCCTGCGCCAGGATGGCTGAGAAAAGCCGGATCCGCTAACGTCTCGGAGCGGCAGCGAGTTCCTCGAACAGGGCCACGAATTGGGTGGTCAGCTTGTGGCGGGGGGCCAGGTAGATCAGCGGCGTCGCCTGATCATGGCTCTCGCGCATCTTGACCGACGACGACAAACGCGTCTCGAGGACGGGCAGACCTTCCTGGCAGAGTTCTTCCACCAGACGGCGCGGCAGGTTGGCCCGCGGAAGGAATTGATTGATGACGATGCCTTCCACACGGAGTTCACGATTGTGGTCGCTCCGGGTCTCCTCGACGTTCTCCAATAGCTGATACAGCGCCCGCCGCGAGAAATCATCGCAATCGAAAGGGATGAGACAACCTTCGGCGGCGATCAGGGCCGAAAGAGTGAAGAAATTGAAGGCCGGTGGCGTGTCGATGTAGACCGCCTGATAGTCGCCCGAGAGGTCGTCCATCAACTCCCTGAACTTGTAGATCTTGTGTTTGGCCTGGAGTTTGCTTTCGAGTTCGTTCAGGTCGGGCGAGGCGGCGATGAGGTCCAGATCATCGAAACCGGTTTCTTCGATATAAGCCCCCGGTTCGCGCTCTAGCAGACGGAAACTCAGACAGTCCTCGAAAAATTCGCCGATGCCGCGATCGCTGGCTTCGTAGTCTGCGCCGAGCAGGTATTGGGAGGCATTACCCTGCGGATCCAGATCCACCAGCAGGGTAGGGATACCCCGGCTGGCGCTGATAGCGGCAAGATTTGCGGCGATGCTGGACTTGCCGACACCGCCCTTCTGGTTGAAAACCACGCGGCGCATGGTGGGAATACCTCGGATGCCTGATTTGCGGACGGGCCTGGATTGTGGCCCCGAATCGAAGTGTCGGCAGCGGGATTGCCTCCGTCAAGAGGGCGGGGTCTACCAGAGCGTGAATTTGCCCTTCTTTTCCCTCGCAGGCTCCGCGTCCTTGGCGTTTCGCCGCGCTATCCGCTCCAGCAGTTTCTCCCGCTTGGCCGCAAGCCTGTCCCGGCGAGCGGCACCCGATCCGCGCAGACGGGTCGCGAACGTGTCCCGGAAGGTGGCGAAATCCTTGTATCCCTCGATCTCGTGTCTGAGTTCCCGGAACACCAGTTCGATCATGATCGCGTCGTCGAGATAACCGATGCCGGGGATGCTGTCCGGGATCAGGTCCTCCGGATCGCAGAAGTAGACGAGGGCGCACAGGACTCTGCTACGTCCGGGCTCCGGCATGGCCCAGTCTTCATCCGTCAGCATGCCGACCATGGCTTCGAGTTGCTCCAGGCGATCCTGGATAAAGGTCGGCGCATTGGCGCTCGCCACCTGCTCGAACAGCTCCCGGGCGGCATCGATGATGTCGCTCTCGTCAGCGTCGCGCACGGCATCCCGCGCTTTCTGCATGCACTCGCGGAAGTGGCGCAAGTCCTTGTCGCTGATCTCGAAAGTGACGCGCATGGTCATCGGATTCTCCCGCCTCAGTTGCAGCGGGAAGCCTACGCAGTGCGCCGGGGAGCGTCAATAGCGTCAGTGGCGCTGCGCAGCCGCGGCAGACCGTGGTCATGACGGGGTCGGACACAAAAAAAGCCGCGACCGGAGCCGCGGCTTTATCGCTGCCCGAAGGCAGCCGTCGGAAGTTCCAGCCTTACTTGGACATGGACTTCTTGAACATCCGGTCGAGCTTCTCGGTGTTCGCGTTGCAGCAGCTCTGCGCGCCGGCTGCAGCCTGAGCCGCGCTGTTGGCGGTGTTCTGCGCATTGGCAGCCATCCGCTTGGCATCGGCGGAAGCAGCTTCGGCGGCAGTGGCGGCCGTCTTGGCGGCGGAGGCGTCGCTGGCAGCCTGGGAAGCCATGGACTTGGCTTCGTCGGCGGTGGCCTGGGCCTTCTTGACGGCGTCGGTGCTGGCGCAGCCGGACATGCCGACCATGAGGGCCAGAGCGGCGGTGAGAGCAAGTCTGTTTTTCATGTTCAAATCTCCGATATCGGTACGACGAAACTCACAATTGAAGCGCCGATCCTGCAGAGACCGGCATTTCGTCGCCGCCAAACTACCGAAACCATGGCGGCTAATCAAGGGAAATCGCGTGGGGACGGGCGCCGGGCCGGATTCCTGAATCCATGCCTGCCGGGCCCGGGACATGCCGCCGCGCCGATGTCGACCTCGCAGCGGTCGTGGCGGGGCGCTGCGGCCGTCTCAGTCGGTGCGCTCGGTGACTTCCAGCACGTGATAACCGAACTGGGTCTTGACCGGCCCCAGCGGTTTGCCAATCTCGCCATCGAATACGACTTTGTCGAATTCCGGGACCATCCGGCCGCGCCCGAAAGACCCGAGTTCTCCGCCCCGGGCTCCGGAGGGGCACTTTGAATGCTTCTTCGCCAACTCGGCAAAATCCGCTCCGTCCCGGATCTGGGAGATCAGGTCCTGACATTCGGTTTCCGTCTCGACGAGGATATGGCGGGCGCTGGCAGTGGTCATGGCATTCTCCCTGAGTTGGCAAAACCACAATTCTAGCAGTTGCCGGGCAGTCGGCGTCAGTTCCGGGGCGATGCCTCTACCGGGACAAGTGGCCACGCCCCGGATGTTTCAGGTCCCGAAGGATCTCATGGGCGGCGTTATGGCCAGGCGCACCGGTGACACCGCCGCCTGGGTGGGTGCCCGATCCGCACATATAAAGCGCTCTGAGCGGGCCGCGGTAGGCGCCGAAACCCAGTACCGGCCGGGCGCTGAAGAGCTGGTCGAGGCCGAGGGCGCCATGGAATATATCGCCGCCGACCAGGCCGAACTCGCGCTCCAGATCTGCCGGTGTCAGCACCATGCGGCCGACGATGCTGGCGCGGAAATTGGGCGCGTATTCATCGACCGTTTCGATCACTCGCTCTGCCGCCTCGGCGGCGCACGAATCCCATTCTTTGCCATCCGGCAGTTGCGGGGCGAAATGCTGGCAGAACAGGCTCGCCACGTGCTGTCCGGGCGGCGCCAGGCTGTCATCCATGGTGCTGGGGATCATCATCTCGACCACCGGCCGGCGTGACCAGCCATGCCTTCGCGCGTCCAGCCAGGACTGCTCCATGTAGTCCAGCGACGGCGCGATGACGATGCCCGACTGGTGTCCTGGCTGGATCCCGTCGCCGGGCAGACAGCGGAAACGCGGCAGCTCCGACAGCGCCACGTTCATCCGCAGCGTTCCGGACCCGCAACGGTAACGCCGGATGCGGCCGAGGAATTCCGGATCCAGATCACCGGCATCCACCATCTGCAGATAGAGCAGACGCGGGTTGACGTTGGCGATCACCATGTCGGCATCGAATTCACGGCCGTCGGACAGGACCACACCGTGGGCGCGGCCATCGCGCACCCGGACCCGGCTCACTTCGGCTTCGGTGAGGAGCGTGACGCCCCGGTGCCGCGCCTCGGCGGCCATGGCCTGGGTGATCGCGCCCATGCCACCCACGGCGTGGCCCCAGACGCCGCGCCGGCCGTTGACCTCGCCGAAGGCGTGATGGAGCAGCACATAGGCCGAGCCCGGGGCGTAGGGCCCGGCGTAGTTGCCGACCACGGCGTCGAAGCCGTAGAGGGCCTTGATCGGTTCGGACTCGAACCAGTCGTCCAGAATCTCGCCGGCGCTGCGGGTGAAGATCTCGTGGAGATCGCGCTGGCTGGCGGCGGGCAGCGCATGAGTGCGCCTGCCGAGGCGCAGGGCGGCCAGCAGCGCCGGGAAGCCGCCGCCGGGGCCGGGCGGCGTCTCCAGCAGGGTGGCGCGGAGCTGGTCGGCCACCATCTCCAGCATGCGCTGGAAGTCGTCCAGGCGATCGGCATCGGGGCGGGAGAAACGGGCCACCTCCCGGCGCAGCGCATCGTCCTCCACCCGGGCCGAGAAGGCGTCGCCATCGGGCAGCGGCAGCAGATTATTCATCGGCCGCTCGAGGATGCGCAGCCCGTGTTCTGCCAGACGCAGATCGGCGATCACGCGGGGATTGAGCAGACTGACCGTATAGCTGGCCACGGAGTTGCGGAAGCCCGGATGGAATTCCTCGGTGACCGCGGCGCCGCCGACCACGGCGCGGCGCTCCAGCAGGGTGACGCGCACGCCGGCGGCAGCCAGGTAGCAGGCGCAGACCAGGCCGTTATGGCCGGCGCCGATGATCAGTGCCTCGGGAGTGGATCGCTGGGCCATGGTCCTCGGGGATCGGTATCGGGGTCTCCGGCGCGTCAGCCGCAGCGCAAATCATAAGCGACTCGCGCTGCGGCTGCCCGTGCCCCGCTCGCCGGCACGGCAAAGGCTTGCCCGGTTCTCCAGGCTGCTGTATATAAGAACAGTCACTGTCCATCTATACAGTAGAGTGTTTGCCATGTATGAACTGACCCCTCGCCAGTATCAGGTCCTGGAACTGATCCGCCATGCCATCGAAACCGAAGGCATGCCGCCGACCCGGGCCGAGATCGCTCTCGCCCTGGGATTCAAATCGGCCAACGCTGCGGAGGATCATCTGCGCGCGCTGGAGCGCAAGGGCGCTATCGAACTGATGCCGGGCACCTCCCGCGGCATACGCCTGAAGGACACGCTGCGCGAGCAGCTGGGTCTGCCCCTGGTGGGGCGGGTGGCGGCGGGTCAGCCGATCCTGGCCCAGGAACATATCGAGGCCCGCTATCAGGTCGATCCGGACCTGTTCCATCCCCGGCCTCATTACCTGCTGCAGGTCCACGGCATGAGCATGCGCGATGCCGGCATCCTGGATGGCGACCTGGTGGCCGTGCATCGCACGCCGGAAGTCCGCAGCCGGCAGATCGTGGTCGCTCGCATCGACGACGAAGTGACGGTCAAGCGCTACCGCCAGGAAGGCCGCGTCGTCTGGCTGCTGCCGGAGAACCCGGATTTCGAACCGATCCGGGTGGACATGAGCGAGAGCGAGCTGACCATCGAAGGCATCGTGGTCGGCGTCGTGCGCCGGGACGTCAACGGATGAAAAAATCCCTCGACGCCGTGCTGGCGGATCCGCGCGTCTGGCGGGGCCGGCAGGCGCCACGAGGCGCGGAGACGCTGGCGACCGGCTATCGTGCCCTGGACGCCATCCTGCCGGGGGGCGGCTGGCCCCGATCCGGGCTGACCGAGATCGTGGTCGAGCGCTGGGGCACGGGGGAATTGCGCATGCTCGTGCCTCTGCTGCGCCAGCTCAGCGATGCCGGCGGCGAAGGCCACGAAGATCCGGCAGAACGACACGGCTGGATAGCCTGGATCGCGCCGCCCTACGTCCCTTATGCGCCGGCTCTCGTGACGTCTGGTATCGACGTAGGCAGGTTGCTGCTGGTCCATCCCGTGATCGACAGCGAATCCCTGTGGGCGGCGGAGCAGGCGCTGGTTTCGGCCAGCTGTCAGATCGTGCTGGCCTGGGCCAGGAATGCCTCCCATCGCCAGCTCCGGCGTCTGCAGCTGGCGGCCGAGGACGAGGGTTTGCCCTGCATCCTGTTCCGCCCGCCCGAAGCCCTGCGGGCTGCTTCCCCGGCAGCGCTCAAGCTGTATCTGGGTGCAGGCGTGAACGGACGCCTGGACGTGATCAAATGCCGCGGCGGCCGTCCGGCCGGCTTGCTGCTGCGGGACCTGTTTCTGCATGACGGCCACTGAAAGGCGCCGTTGTTCCCATGTCCGGGTCCCAGGCCTCATTGCCTCTGTTCCCCGCGCCGCAACCGGTCAGCGAGAGGCCGCTGTCCGGGCCACGGCCGGCGCGCCGGCATCAGCTTTGGCTTGCGCTGGATTGCGGCGGATTGCCGCTGGAGATTTTTGGCGCGGTCCCACAGCCCCTGGCGGTAGCGGAGGGGGACGGCGGCGGTCGCCGGATATGCCGTTGTAACAGCGCTGCGGCGGACCAGGGCGTGACGCCGGGCCTGCCACTCAATGCCGCGCTGGCGCTGTGCCCGACGATTCAGGTGCGGGAGAGGGATCCGCGGCGCGAGACGCGGACACTACGGCGCCTGGCCCAGTGGGCGATGGTTTACACCTCCCTGGTCAGTCTCGAATTGCCCCATCGCCTGCTGCTCGAAATCCGGGGCAGTCTCAGGTTGTTCGGCGGTCTCGATCCGCTGTGTCGGCGGGTCTGTAACGATGTGAGAGATCTCGGTTACAGCCTGCGCCACGCCGTGGCGCCTACGCCACGGGCGGCGCTGTGGCTGGCGAGAGGCGCGGATGGCAAACAGGTCACCGACATCGCGGCGTTGCCGGGTGTCCTGGCTGGATTACCGCTGAGCTGTACCGACTGGTCCGGGCGCGAACTCAAGCTGCTCGCCGGCATGGGTGTGCAATCCCTGGGCGACTGCCTGCGTCTGCCCCGGGACGGGTTCAGCCGACGCCTGGGGAACCGCTGTCTGGCCGATCTGGATCGCGCCCTGGGGCGGAGGGCCGAGCCGCGGCAGGGCGTGCGTCCGACCGCCCGTTACCGTGGCAGCCTCGATCTGCCTGCGGAGACCCTGGATCGGGAGATGATGAGCCAGGGCATGGTGCGTCTGCTGGATGAATTGTCGGCGTTCCTGCGCCGCCGTCAGGCCGGTGTGCAACGGCCCGAATTCGTGTTCCGGCACAGTGACGGTCAACACACCCGCTTCCCCCTGGGTCTGGCGGGACCGACCGCCGATGCCGGTTTCCTGGCTGAATTGCTGGCGCCGCGGCTGGAACAGGCGCGCCTGCACGCGCCGGTGGTGGGTCTGGCTTTGCACAGTGGCCCGGTGCTGCCGCTGCCCGGCAGCCTGCGGTCACTCGGGTTGGAAACCGATGCGGGCCCGCCGCGGCGCGAAGCAGCCGGCCGGCTGGTGGATCGTCTGCGGGCCCGGCTGGGGGCGGAGGCGGTGCGTGGGCTGTGTCTGCTGCCCGAGCATCGTCCGGAAGCGGCCTGGGATTACGCGGAGCCGGGCACCCGCTGTGAAGCCGGCGCCGGACGGCCCCGGCCGCTGTGGATACTGGAGACGCCGCGTCTGCTGACGACCCGGGGCCGGCGGCCCTGGATGGAGGGACCGCTGCGGCTGAGCCGCGGACCGGAGCGCATCGAGACCGGCTGGTGGGACGGCCAGGACGTGTCCCGGGATTACTACGAAGCGCTGAACGCGCACGGCATGGGTTTGTGGATCTTCCGTGAACGCCGTGAGCCGCGACGGTGGTTCCTGCACGGGGTGTTCGGCTGATGGCCGCGGCTTATGCGGAATTGCACTGTCTGTCCAATTTCAGCTTCCTCCGCGGCGCCTCGCATCCGGAGGAACTGGTGGAGCAGGCAGCCAGTCTCGGGTATCGCGCCCTGGCGATCACCGACGAGTGTTCGGTGGCCGGGGTGGTCAGAGCCTGGCAGGCGGCGCGGGAACACCGGCTGCATCTGATCGTCGGCAGCGAGTTCCGGCTGGCGGACGGTCTGCGGCTGGTGCTGCTGGCCACCGACCGGCAGGGCTATGGCCAGCTCTGCCGTTTGATCACCCGTGGCCGGCGCCAGGCGCCCAAGGGCAGTTATCGCCTGGACAGGGAGGATCTGGCGTCTTCGTTCGAGCGATGTCTCGCCCTGTGGCTGCCCGGCCCCGAGCCCCGGGCGGAAGAGGGCGTCTGGCTGGCGAGCCGTTTCCCCGGACGCTGCTGGATGGCGGTAGAGCTGCTCGCCGACGGCGATGACGCCCGCCGCCTGCGGACGTTGCAGACCCTGGCAGAAGATATCGGCTTGCCTCAGGTCGCCTGCGGCGATGTCCATATGCACAAGCGCGCGCGGCGGGCGCTCCAGGACACCGTAACCGCCATCCGTCTCGGCCACCCGCTGGGCAGCGCGGGTCTGACCCTGTTCGCCAACGGCGAGCGCCATCTGCGCCGGCGCGATGTGCTGGCCCGCGTCTATCCGCCGGCATTGCTGGACCAGAGCGTGCGCATCGCCGGACGCTGCCGGTTCCGTCTCGATGAACTGCGCTACGAATATCCGGCGGAGCTGGTGCCGGCAGGGCAGACGCCGGCCGGCTGGCTGCGCCGGCTGACCGAAGAGGGCGCGGCCCGGCGCTGGCCCGATGGTGTGGATACGGATGTGCGCGCGCGGATCGAGCATGAGCTGGCGCTGATCACGGAGCTGGGTTACGAACCCTATTTCCTGACCGTCCACGACATCGTCCGTTTCGCCCGCGGCCGCGGGATCCTCTGTCAGGGACGGGGCTCCGCCGCTAACTCCGCGGTCTGTTTTTGTCTCGGTATCACCGAAGTCGATCCGGCACGCATGTCCATGTTGTTCGAGCGGTTTATCTCCAGGGAACGCGACGAGCCGCCGGATATCGACGTGGATTTCGAGCACGAGCGGCGGGAGGAAGTGATCCAGTACATCTACGGCAAGTACGGCCGGGAGCGGGCCGCACTCGCGGCCACCGTGATCAGCTATCGGCCGCGCAGCGCCATCCGGGATGTGGGCAAGGCGCTGGGTCTGGAGGCGCTGCAGATCGACCAGCTGGCCCGCGCCATCCAGTGGTGGGACGGGCGGGAGGTCGGGGACGACCGGGTCCGCGAGGCGGGGTTCGATCCGGACAATCCGATGATCGCGCGGCTGCTGGAACTGGTGCGGCAGCTGATCGGTTTCCCGCGGCATCTTTCTCAGCACGTGGGCGGATTCGTTATCGCCGCCGGCGATCTGGACGAAATGGTGCCGGTGGAGAACGCGGCCATGCCCGAGCGGACCGTGATCCAGTGGGACAAGGACGATCTCGACGCCCTGGGATTGATCAAGGTGGATGTACTCGGCCTGGGGATGCTCTCGGCCATCCGGCGCAGCTTCGATCTGGTGCGGACCTTCCGCGGCCGCTCGCTGAGCCTGGCCAGTGTGCCGGCGGAGGACCCGGCGGTCTACGACATGATCTGTCGCGCCGACACCCTGGGCGTGTTCCAGATCGAATCGCGGGCGCAGATGGCCATGTTGCCGCGGCTGCGTCCGCGCTGTTACTACGACCTGGTGATCGAGGTGGCTATCATCCGCCCCGGACCGATCCAGGGTGACATGGTGCATCCCTATCTGCGGCGGCGTAACGGCGAGGAGGCGGTCACTTATCCCAACGAAGAAGTGCGGGGCGTGCTCGAACGGACTCTGGGCGTACCTATCTTCCAGGAGCAGGTGATGGAACTGGCGGTAGTGGCCGCCGGCTTCAGCCCCGGAGAGGCGGATCGCCTGCGGCGGGCGATGGCGGCCTGGCGGCGCAAGGGTGGACTGGGGCCCTTTGAATCCCGGCTCATCGACGGCATGCGCCGGCGCGGCTACGAAGAGCGCTTCGCCCGTCAGATCTTCAATCAGATCCTGGGTTTCGGCGAATACGGTTTTCCGGAATCCCACTCCGCCAGTTTCGCCCTGCTGGTCTATGTGTCGGCCTGGCTCAAGTGTCATGAGCCGGCAGTCTTCGCCTGCGCGCTGATCAACAGCCAGCCGATGGGTTTTTACGCGCCTTCCCAGATCGTGCAGGACGCTGTCCGCCACGGTGTCGAGGTCAGACCGGTGGACGTCCGTTTCAGCCACTACGACTGCACTCTGGAGCGGGATGCGGACGGCGAGCCTGCGCTACGGCTCGGTCTGCGCCTGGTCGGCGGATTGTCGGCCGCCGGTGCCGAGCGGCTGGTCGCGGCCCGGAGCGACGGCCCCTGGCGGCACGTTACCGGGATGGCACGTCGATGTGCTCTGGACCGGGCCGATCTCGGTGCCCTGGCGGACGCTGGCGCGCTGCGGGCTCTGGCCGGGAACCGGCACCGGGCCCGCTGGGAAGTGGCGGGCGTAGAGGAACCGTCAGCGCTGTTCGCGGACAGCTTCCCGGCGGAAGGCCTGCCGCTGCTGCGGGGTCCTACGGAAGGACAGGACATCGCAGCGGATTATCGCAGCATGCATCTGAGCCTCGAGCGACATCCCATGAGCTTGCTGAGAGCGCGCTTGCAGCGGGAGCGTATCCACGCGGCGGCGGACCTCTGGCAACTGGCTCACGGCAGCCGGACCCGTTTCGCCGGCCTGGTTATCAATCGACAGCGTCCCGGCAGCGCACGCGGGGTGACCTTTGTGACCCTCGAAGACGAGACCGGACATGCCAACATCATCGTCTGGAAGCAGGTCGCCGAGCGGCAGCGCAGGGCCCTGCTCGGGTCGAGATTGATGGAGGTCACCGGTCGCGTGCAGCGCGAGGGTGATGTCCTGCATCTGGTGGCGGAGCGGCTACGGGATCGCAGCGCGCTGCTGGGAGATCTGTTGGTGCGCTCCCGGGACTTCCACTGAACCCGCGCCGGTGCGTCAGTCCAGATCGAAGTCCTCGAGATCGCTCAATTCGCGCGCGGCCCGCTTCATCTCCAGATAGTCTTCGACCCGGCGGCGCGCGCTCTGAGCAGGGGAGACGCCCGCCTTCAGCAGCAGGTCCACCTCCACCATCGTCTCGGACTGCTCGTCGTCGCCGTCGTCCTCATCCAGATCCGGAGCGAAGTCGTCTTCGGCGTCGTCTTCCGAGTCCTGATCCTCGATGTCATCATCGAGTTCATCGACCGGCTCTGCTTTCTTGCGACCCTTCGCCATGGCTGCACCGAATTTGTGGCTGGCTCCCGAGGAAGCGAAACCTCAGGAGATGCTTGCGCGCTATATATCCCGAAAGCGCGCTCGCCGCAACCATTACAAGGATGTGACAAGCGCGCGGGACGCTTCCCGCGGGCTTACTGCACCAACTGGTTGAGCTCGAATATCGGCATCAGGATGGCCAGCACGATGATCAGAACGATGGCGCCCATCAGCAGGATCAGCGCCGGCTCCATGATGCTGAGCAGAGTGGCAATCAGCGAGTCAACCTCCTGTTCCTGGTTGATCGCGGCGCGCTCCAGCATGGTCTCAAGCTCACCGCTGGCTTCACCGCTCGAGATCAGGTGCATGGTCATGGGCGGGAACAGGCGGGTAGCGCCCAGCGAGGCACCGATGGGCGCCCCCTCGCGCACCCGCACCGCAGTCTCTTCGACCGCCTCCCGCATCGGGACGTTGTTGATGACCTCGGCAGCGATGCGCAGCGCCTCCAGGACCGGGACGCCACTGGCGGCGAGGATACTCAAAGTGCGCGTGAAGCGAGCGGTGTTGATGCCGCGGACCAGGCGCCCGATGATGGGCAGGCGGAGCAGCATCTGGTCGTAACGCCGGCGCGGCCCCGGCCGTCTGAGGAGGTGTCGGATCGCGAAGGCGAGGGCGATGACTGCAGCCAGTACCCAGAGGCCATTGGCACGCAGGAAATCGCTCATGGCGATAAGGCCGGAGGTCAGGCCCGGCAGTTCCTGACCTGAAGTCTCGAACACGCCGACGACCTGCGGGACCACATAGACGAGCAGGCCGGAGACGATGAGCAGCGCCATCACCGTCAGGATGATCGGATAGATCATGGCGTGGCTGATCCGCTGGCGCAGCTGCTGCCGGCTTTCCGCGTAATCGGCCAGACGCTCGAGGATCGAGTCGAGAAAACCGGATTGCTCGCCGGCTGCCACGGTAGCCCGGTAAAGCTCGGGAAATGCCTGGGGGAACTCAGCGAGACCGTCAGCCAGCGAATGGCCTTCCATCACCCGCGAGCGGACGCCCAGAAGGATGCTCTTCAGCCTGGGTTTTTCGGACTGCTGGCTGACCGCAAGCAGGGATTCTTCCAGCGGCATGCTGGACCGGACCAGGGTCGCCAGCTGGCGGGTCACCAGAGCGAGGTCCATGGGGCTGATCCCGCGGCGCAGAGAAAATGAACGTCGTCCCTGTTGGCCCTTCTCGGACACTTCGTCCACGGCCACCGGTAACAGACCGCGTTCCCTGAGTGTCTGTCTGACTGCCCGGGCCGTGTCGCCCTCGAGTACGCCGCGACTCTGCCGGCCGCTCTTGTCTACGGCCGTGTATTCGAATGCGCCCATCAGGCTTCCTGGGTCACCCGCACGACTTCCTCGAGGGTGGTGGCGCCTTCCAGGACTTTGCGCACGCCATCCTCGCGGATGCTCGGCGTGCTCAGGCGCGCGTGGCGGTCGAGGGCCTGCTCGCCGGCTCCCTCGTGGATCATGCCGCGCATGTCGTCATCCACGACGACCATCTCATAGATGCCGGTGCGGCCCCGGTAACCGGTCCCGCTGCAGCTCTCGCAGCCACGGGCGTGGAAGATGGTCGGATGCGTTTCCTGGGGCAGCCCGAGCAGGCGGCGTTCGGTCTCGCTGGGGTCGACCTGTACCTTGCAGCTCGGGCACAGGACCCGGACCAGCCTCTGGGCCATGACGCCGAGTATGCTGGAAGAGAGCAGGAACGGTTCCACACCCATGTCGCGCAGGCGGGTGACCGCGCCGACGGCGGTGTTGGTGTGCAGGGTGGAGAGCACGAGATGGCCGGTGAGGCTGGCCTGCACAGCGATCTCGGCGGTCTCCAGGTCGCGGATCTCGCCGACCATCACCACATCAGGGTCCTGACGCAGTATGGCGCGCAGACCGCGGGCGAAGGTCATGTCTACCTTGGTATTGACCTGGGTCTGACCGATCCCGTCGATGTAATACTCGATCGGATCCTCGACGGTCATGATGTTGCGGCTACGGTCGTTGATCCGGGCCAGGGCAGCGTAGAGCGAGGTGGTCTTGCCCGAGCCGGTCGGGCCGGTGACCAGCAGGATGCCATGGGGACGCCGGATCAGTTCGTCCACGACCCGCTCCGTGTCCGGCGCCATGCCCAGGCTGTCCAGATTGAGGCGCCCCGCCTGCTTGTCCAACAGCCGCATGACCACGCGTTCGCCATGACCCGAGGGGATGGTGGAGACGCGCACGTCCACGGCACGACCGGCCACCTTCAGCGAGATGCGGCCGTCCTGGGGCAGGCGCTTCTCGGCGATATCCAGACGCGACATGACCTTGATCCGGGAGACCACCAGCGGCGCCACCGCGCGGCGTGACTGCAGCACCTCATGCAGGACGCCGTCGATCCGGAAACGCACCACCAGCCGGTTTTCGAAGGGCTCGATATGAATATCGGAGGCATTCTCCTTGACCGCCTGGCCGAGAACGGCGTTGATCAGGCGGATGATCGGTGCGTCGTCCTCGCTTTCCAACAGGTCGGAGGGTTCCGGCAGCTCCTGGGCGACCCGGAACAGGTCGTCTTCGCCTTCCAGTCCCTCGACCATATCCATGGCGCTGTTGGAGCCGCTTTCATAGGACTCCTGCAGCATCTGGTCGAATTCCTCCGCCGTGACCTTGCGCCATTTCAGCCTGCGACCGAGGAAACGCCTGACTTCAGCGATGCTGGACGGACGCACGTCCTCCCGGAACACCGCCACCGGCTGCTCAGCCTCCAGATCGATAACCAGCACACCGTGGCGCTTGGCAAACGAGAATGGCAGCCGCCGTGTCGGCGTTTCCGGTACCGGTTCGGTCTGTGTTGTGGCCTGGACCTCCATATCTCAGGGACCGGCCTCGTCGCCGTCGCCGTCGCCGTCGCCGTCAGTCGGGCCGTCGCCGGGGCTGCCTTGCTCATCCGCCGAGATGGGCGCCCGGTCGGGTTCGGGCGGCAACTCGGGGATCAGCGGCCGCGGCTCGCCCTTCATCATCAGCACGTCGCCGTCTTCGCTCTCGCCGAGCTGGATCTCTCTCATCCGGCGATATTTGGAATTCGTCTCGATGGTGGCGGTCTCCCGGTCGCGGATGATCACCGGACGGATGAACACCATCAGGGTCCGCTTGGTGACGGTGGAGCTTCGCGAGCGGAACAGGTTGCCGACGCCAGGGATATCACCCAGCAACGGCACCTTCTCGTCCACCTCGAGGATCTGGTCGTCCACGAGGCCGCCGAGGATCAGCAGCTGCCCGTCTTCGATCAATACCTTCTGGGTGATGGTGCGCTCGTTGGTCACCAGATCGACGGCGCCGGTGTTGGCCCGGCTGAGATTGGAATTCTCCAGCTGGATGTCGAGGATGAGCGCGTCACCTTCGTTGATCTGCGGCGTGACCTTGAGTTTGAGACCCACGTCCTCGCGCTGGATGGTCTGGAACGGGTTGACCGAACCCTGGGCCGCACCGGTGTTGGTGAACTGGCCGGTGACGAAGGGCACCTGCTGACCGACGGTGATCTCGGCTTCCTCATTGTCCAGCGTCATGAGCGTCGAGTTCGCCAGCACGTTGGTGTTGGCGTCGCCGAGCAGGGCGCGCACGATCGCAGCCCAGCGGGTACCGCCGGAGAAATCGCCCGCCGCCAGCGACAGGCCATCGGGGATCGCCTGCAGGGCCTGGGCGATATCGCTGTCGTTGCCGGTAAGTGCCGCGCCACCGACATCCACCACATTCAGCGCGCTGGAGAAATTGGTCAGGCCGACGATGTTGCCGTCCTGGCTGCCATCGATTACCCAGCTCACTCCCAGTTCGGCCGCCCGGTTGTAGGACACCTCCGCGACGATGGCCTCCACCAGCACCTGGGCCCGGCGGATGTCCAGCTGGCTGATGACCGAGCGCAGCGTGCGCATCGCTTCGGTGGGGGCGGTGATCACCAGGGCGTTGGTGGCCGGATCGGCCCAGATCGTGACGTCGCCGGTGCGGCGGCTGGCGGGCGCACCGCCCTGGGCGGGCGCCTGGCCGGGGACCAGCTGGGTGATCTGCTCTTTCAGCCGGGTCGCAAGGTCTTCCGCGTCGGCGTAGCGGAGATAGAGAACCTGGGTGTTCCCACCGGCCTCGAGCGGGGTGTCGAGATGGGTGATCAGGGCCCGGATGCGGAGACGCCCGGCCCGATCGCCGCTGATCAGCACGCTGTTGGTGCGCTCGTCGGCGACCAACCCGCTCGGCGCCGCGGAGGCGTCGCTCCGGTTCGCCGCCTGAGTCAGCGAGGTGACCACACGGACGATGTCGGTGGCCGAGGCGTGTTCGAGCCGGATGACCTCGATCTCCTCGTCACCGGCCTGATCGATGCGCCGGATGATACGCATCATGCGATCCACGTTGGCCGCGCGGTCGGAGATGATCAGCATGTTGGAGGCCGGATGGGCAGCCAGATGGCCGTACTGGGGGATCAGAGGCCGCAGGATCGGCACCAGCTGGGCTGCGCCCACATTTTCGACCTGGATGACCTGGGTGACCAATTCGTCGGAGCGTCCCATCGGGCCCGACGGCAGGTCCCGACCGGGCACCTGGCGGGCATTGGCGTCGGGGACGATCTTGATCAGATCGCCGGCTGGCACGGCCACGTAACCGTGGACTTCCAGGATGGACAGGAACGCTTCGTAAAATGCATCCGGCGACATCGGCGAGGACGACAACATGGTCACCTCGGCCTTGACCCGCGGGTCGATGATGAAATTCTCCCCCGTGACCTCGCTCACCGCCTCGATGATCTGGCGGATGTCCGCATCCTTGTAGTTGGGCGTGATGGTCGGGGTCTGGGCGCCCGCGCCGCCGATGCCCAGGAGCAGGACCGCCAGCCACCCGGCCTTGCTGACTCTGGAGCATTTCTTGTTTCTGATTGTTGTCATGGCCTTGCCGGATTCTCGCTGTTTCTGCGGGAGGCGCGCCGATACGCCCGCTCCCCCATGCTAATCGATCTGGTTACCGAGTATCGTCAGATCTAGTCGTCTTCGTCGTCATCGCTCGCCCGGCGGGTGGTCGCGGCGGTGTCCCCACCTGACAGCTGCGAGGTGTCCAGGTTGAGCACCTGGGCCTGGCCGCTGCGCTCCAGCGTCACCGAGACCTGGGTGGCGTCGCCGAGGGATCGGAATATCTCCATGCCCCGGGCCGGGTCGTCGAGGCTCATGCCATTGATCTGCGTGATCAGATCGCCCGGCCGCAAGCCCAGAGCGGCAAACCGCTGCCGATCGCGGCCGGGGTACACCCGATAACCTTGCTGCTGACCGTCGCGGAAGACGGGCTGCGGACGGATGACGTCGGTGAGCCTGGCCGGTGTCTGGGACACAATGTCGCGGATACTGCTGGCCCGGCTCGGCGCTACCCCCTGCCGGCGCGGCGCGGCGCTTCCACCGCCCGCCTCGGAAGCTCGCGGCAGGCGCAGCGTCTCCAGCTGTCCGGCCCTGCGCAGCAAAACCTTGTCGGTGTAGACAGAATGCAGGGAGGCGCCCCCGGGGACGGCGTCGCCGATGGCGTAGACTTTTTCCTCCCGACTGCGTTCGGCGATGATCGCCAGAGCCTGATCGGCCTGTTCGGCGGCGATCGTCCCCCGCAGCTCCAGATTCAGGCGCGTGTCGGGGGCATCCACCGGATCCAGGTCAACGACCGGCGCCGAGGTGTCGAAGCGGCCGAAAAGGTGCGCGTTGACGATGTAGTCGATATCCGCGCCGCCTTCGCCGGTCATGGCGGCCGGTCCGGCCGAGCCGGCAGGGGGCACCGTGATCGGTGCAGGTGGGTCTGCCGGTACCAGCAGCCATACGATCCGCGCCAGTTGCCATGCGATCAGGGCGACCAGAACCAGCACCACCCACGGCGGCAATACGCCGCTCGCCTTCAGCCACACCTGTTGGGGGGGCTGCTGGAAAAATTGGGCGGTTCTCGCTGCCAGGTCCGACACGGTGAAAATCTTTTTAAAAATCTCAGTTTGCGTTGGCCGGAAGGCATTGCCGGCGACCCCTGTGAATGATAATCGGAGCCCTGCAAGGGTCACAAGTGCCAGCTGAGGCCGACCTTGTCATAATCCCCGTCGATGCCGGTACAATTACGGGCAGACGCCGGCCCTTTTGCCGGCCATTCAAGGGCGAGGACACGGAGCCGGCATGGGCGACAAGGAACAGCCGATCGGACCGGATCACGGGCTGGTGCTGGAAGAAGCCAGACCCAAGCTCAAACGTCCGTCCATGTACCGGGTCATCCTGTTGAACGACGATTTCACGCCCATGGAGTTCGTCGTCCAGGTGCTGGAGGAGTTTTTTAATCTGGACCGCACCAGCGCCACGCGTATTATGCTTGAGGTTCACACCAAGGGACGCGGTGTGGCCGGCGTCTACACTTACGAGATCGCCGAAACCCGTGTCGCCCAGGTGAACGGATATGCGCGTCAGCACCAGCACCCCCTGCTCTGCACGATGGAAGAGGCCTGAGCCATGTTAAGCAGCGAACTCGAGTTTTGTCTCAACGAAGCGTTCCGCAGCGCCCGGGATAAAAGGCACGAGTTCATGACCGTCGAGCATCTGCTGCTCGCGCTGCTCGAGGTGCCCGGTGTGATCGAGGTGCTGCGCGCCTGCAACGCCGATGTCGGCCGTCTGCGCGAAGAGCTCGTGACATTCATCGATGAAACGACTCCGCGCCTGCCGGAAGACGACGAGCAGGAAGTGCAGCCCACGCTGGGGTTCCAGCGGGTGCTGCAGCGTGCCGTATTCCACGTGCAATCCAGCGGTAAACGCGAAGTCTCCGCTACCAACGTGCTGGTGGCGATATTCGGCGAGAAGCAATCTCATGCGGTCTACCTGCTGGGCATGCAGGATGTCACCCGGCTGGACGTGATCAATTTCATCTCCCATGGCCTGAGCAAGGTCGAGGACGAGACCGAGGCCAGCCAGGAATCGGGCGCCGCCGAAGCCGCCGCCGAGGGCGAGGCCGGTGGAGACCCGCTGGAGAAATACACCAGCAATCTCAATCGGCTGGCGCAGGAGGGCAGGATCGATCCCCTCATCGGTCGCCAGCTGGAGATCGAGCGCACGGTCGAGATCCTTTGCCGCCGGCGCAAGAACAACCCGCTTTACGTCGGCGAGGCCGGTGTGGGCAAGACCGCCCTGGCTGAGGGGCTGGCCCTGATGATCGTTGAAGAGCGGGTGCCCGATGTGCTGTCGGATGCCACGATCTACGCCCTGGACATGGGCTCGCTCATCGCCGGGACCAAATACCGGGGCGACTTCGAGAAGCGCCTCAAGGGCGTGGTCGCGGCGCTGCGAGACAGACCGGGCGCGATCCTGTTTATCGACGAGATCCACACGGTGATCGGGGCCGGCGCGGCCTCCGGTGGCGTCATGGATGCCTCCAATCTGATCAAGCCGGTGCTGGCGAACGGCCAGCTGCGCTGCATCGGCTCGACCACTTATCAGGAATACCGCGGCATCTTCGAGAAGGATCACGCGCTGGCGCGACGTTTCCAGAAGGTCGACGTGCCAGAGCCGTCCGTCGACGAGACCGTAGAGATACTCAAAGGTCTGCAATCCCGCTTCGAGGAGCACCATGGCGTCGTATACAGCGAGGAGTCCCTTCGGGCGGCCGCCGAATTGTCGACCCGGCACATAAACGACCGCCATCTGCCCGACAAGGCGATCGACGTGATCGACGAGGCCGGTGCCAGTCTGCGGCTGCAGTCGGCCGGGGTCGAGCAGCCCGAGGTCACGAGTGAATTGATCGAGTCTATCGTCGCCAAGATGGCGCGCATCCCGGCGAAGACGGTGTCTGCCTCGGACCGTGACCTGTTGCGGAATCTCGAGCGGGATCTGAAGCTGGTGATCTTCGGCCAGGACCAGGCCATCTCCACCCTCTCGTCCGCCATCAAGATGGCCCGTTCCGGTCTGCGCGACGAGGAAAAGCCGGTCGGCGCGTTCCTTTTCTCCGGCCCGACCGGAGTCGGCAAGACCGAGGTGACCCGGCAGCTGGGGATGTGCCTCGGGATCGAGCTGATCAGGTTCGACATGTCCGAATACATGGAACGGCACACGGTATCGAGACTGATCGGCGCGCCGCCGGGCTACGTCGGCTACGACCAGGGAGGGCTGCTCACCGAAGCGGTGACAAAGAACCCGCATTGCGTGCTGCTGCTCGACGAGATCGAGAAGGCCCATCCCGAGGTCTTCAACCTGCTGCTCCAGGTCATGGATCACGGCACCCTGACCGATAACAACGGCCGCAAAGCAGACTTCCGCAACGTCATCATCGTCATGACCACCAATGCGGGCGCCCAGGAGATGAGTCGTGCGTCGATCGGTTTCACCGAGCAGGATCACAGCTCCGACGGCATGGAAGCGATCCGCAAGCTGTTCACGCCGGAATTCCGCAATCGTCTCGACGGCATCATCCAGTTCCAGCCGCTGGGCCGGAACACGGTGGTGCGCGTGGTCGACAAGCTGATCCTGGAACTGGAGGCGCAGCTCCAGGACAAGATGGTGACCCTCGAGCTGGACGACGCTGCCCGCGCCTGGATCGCGGACCGCGGCTACGACGCGAAGATGGGCGCCCGGCCCATGTCGCGGGTCATCCAGGAGCACATCAAGCGGCCCCTGGCGGAGGAGCTGCTGTTCGGAAGCCTGGCCTCAGGCGGGCACATCCGTATCGCCGTCTCGGAGGACGGCGATACGCTGGTGCTGGAGTCGCAGGATCAGGAGTCGCCGGTCCCGGCGGACGGCTGACAGCCGGAGATCACCGGGTGCGGTAGACGATCCGGCCCTTGGTCAGGTCGTAGGGAGTCAACTCGACAGTCACCTTGTCGCCGGTGAGGATGCGGATGTAGTGCTTGCGCATCTTGCCGGAGATGTG
>CBDTYJ010000005.1:0-27919 GCA_965364575.1 uncultured Gammaproteobacteria bacterium | reverse complement strand
GGCGCATTGACGTTGGTCAGCCGCTTCAACGGCGTCATCATCAACAGCATGGCGCTGAGGAAGGAGCCGAAATCGCCCACCGTGATCATCTCTTCGCCACCCGCATCCAGCGTGGCCACATAGATGACACCAGCGAGACCCAGGGCCGCGATGAACTGAATCACGGGGGTGCTGCCGCCCTTGGCGGCGATGAGTTTCATATTGAGACGCTGATTGTGTTCGTTGACCGTTTCGAAATCGGCGTTCTCACGCTCGCGACCGCCGAAGACCTTGACCACCTTGTGCGCTTCCAGCACTTCCTCCGCGGCCCGGGTGACGTTGCCCATGGATGTCTGGATGCGGGCGCTGTAGCGGCGGAAGTGGTGGCTGACGAGACGCACGAGCCCGGCGATCACGGGTCCGACCACGATGATGAACAACGACAGCCTGAGGTTGACCCAGAACATGTAGCCCACCAGCCCGGCGATGGTCAGGGTGTCACGGACCAGGATGGTGATGACCTGGGAGGTGCAGTGGGCCACCTGTTCGATGTTGTAGGTCAGCTTGGATAGGAGCATGCCGGACGAATTCCGGTCGAAATACGCGGTGGGAAGGCGCAGGAACTGGTCGAAGACCTCCCGCCGGATCTGTTTGACCACCCGTCGCCCGACCAGCGCCATGCAATAGGTGGAGGTAAAACTGGCGATCCCGCGTACCACGAAGATGCCCAGTATCGCCAGCGGCATGAGACGGATGTAGGCGGGATCGCGCTCGACGAAGCTCTGGTCGAGCAGCGGCTTGATGATGGCGGCAAAGCCGGTCTCGGTCAGGGCGTAGACCACCATCCCGCACAGCGCCAGCACGAACATGACCCAGTGGGCGCTGGTGTATCCGAGCAGACGGCGATAGACCATCGCGCCGCGCTCGTCGCGCCGCCGCCGGCTCATCTGACGTCGCCTACCGGCTGCTCCACGGTAGCGATATTGATCTTGCCGAAACCGAGCCGACCGGCCATGTCCATGGCGGTGACGACGGCCTGGTGCGAGGCCCGGGCATCGGCGCGGATGACGACGGCGAGATCGCGCCGCTCGCCGGCCTCCTGGGCCATGGCGCGGCGCAGGGTCGCCGGCCGCCGGTTGATGACCTGGCGGCCATTGACCAGGTAGTCGCCCTGGGCAGTGATCGTGATCTCGAGGCTCTCATCCAGGCTCGCGGCGGGCGCCGTCTCCGCCTCCGGCAGCTGCAGCCTGATCTCGGTCTCCCGGACAAAACTGGTGGTGACCATGAAGAAGATCAGCAGCAGCAGGACGACATCGATGAGAGAGGTCAGGTTGACCTCCGGCTGCTCGCGCGCGGTCGGCCGCAGATTCACGCCTTGACCACCTTGTGAGCTTCGCCCCGGTGGATCGTATCGACCAGCTTCATGGCTTCCTTTTCCATCTGCACGACCAGAGTGTCGACCCGGCCGCGGAGATAGCGGTAGCCGATCAGGCTCGGGATGGCGATTGACAGGCCGGCCGCCGTCGTGAGCAGGGCCTCGGAGATGCCGCCGGCGAGCACCGCCGGGTTGCCGACGCCGTGGGTCGTGATCGCCGTGAATACCTTGACCATGCCGATCACGGTGCCGAGCAGACCCAGCAGCGGCGTGATCGCCGCGATGGTGCCGAGTGAGTTGAGATAGCGCTCGAGCTCATGCACCACGTGGCGGCCGGTGTCCTCGATACTCTCTTTCATGATCTCGCGACTTCGGCCACGGTTGAGCAAGCCGGTCGCAAGGATCTGGCCCAGAGGCGAACTCTCGGCGAGCGCGCGCAGGTGGACTTCATCCAGTTTCCTGTTGTGAGCCCACTCCCAGACTTTGACCGTCAGGTCGTCGGGTAGCACACGACGGCGTCTCAATGTCCACAGTCGCTCGATGATGATGGCGACGGCGATCACCGAGCACAGTAGCAGAGGCAGCATCAGCCAGCCGCCGGCGCGTACGATTTCAAACATCCTTGAAGCTGTCTTCCTTGGTTTGGCGGGCCGGGAAACCCGCTGTCCTGGCGCATGATACTTCGAATCGGCGCGGCCAGAAAATCCGGCCGTCCCCGGCTGGCCTCAGGGGCAGGAACGCCGGCGCCAGAAGCGCGCGGAGACGCAACGCCATGTCCGGACAACGGGTCCGGAACCGTCCGCCGCGAAGGTTGCCGTTACTGCGCCGTGTTCGCCGGTGATCATGGCCCGCGCCGGCTGCCAGCGGCTTCGCACCGCTGCATCGGGAAATCCCCAGCGATTGCCAAATCCGGCCGGATAGACGACCCAGCCGGGATCCACTGCGGCAACGAAATCTGTGGTAGATGAGGTGCGGCTGCCATGATGGGGCGCCACGATCAGGTCCGAGCCCACCTCTTCGCCCCGCGAGAGTATCCGACGCTCGGCCCGGGCCTCGATATCGCCGGTCAACAGCACGGAACCGCCGCTTCCGGAGACACGCAGGACGCAGGAATGGTCGTTGCCGCTCTCCCCTGCCTCCTTGCCCGGGTGGAGAAACGCAAAACTGACGCCATCCCATCGCCATGACCGGCCCGCCTGACAGCGGTCTTCCGAGTCCACGGGCAGGCCGGGATAGAGGCTGCCCGCGATCTTCCGCACAGGATGATCTGAAAGCAGACCCGGGATGCCGCCGCGATGATCCAGGTCAGGATGACTGAGCACCAGCGTATCGACGGCATCGACACCCGCCGCCCGGAGGAACGGGACCAGATTGCTGGTCCCGCTGTCGCCACCGGGCCAGGCTGGACCGGCGTCGAACACCAGCACGTGCCTCCGGGTCCGGACCACCGCTGACAGACCTTGCCCCACGTCCAGCACCGTCAGCTCGAAGGAGCCGTGATCGGGCGCCCCGCCCTGCCAACAGATCAGCGGCAACAGCAAAGCGGGCGCGGCGCCGCGACCGCAGAAGCCCCGCGGCATCAGCGCCAGCGCGGCACCGACCGCGGCGATCCCCGCGACCAGCACGGGTGCCGCGGCCGGTTCCAGGGGCGCCGGCCCTGCCTCCACGAGCCACGCCAGGCCGTCCAGCAATCGGGACAGTATCCGGTCCACGAGGCCCAGCAACGCCGCAGCCGCGGTCCCCCAGATCGGGATCGCCATCCCGGCCAGCAAGACCAGGGGGACGACCAGCAGGGAGAACAGCGGGATCGCCAGCAGATTCGCCAACGGTGACAGCACGGGTACCTGACCGTAGAGGACGGTCAGAACCGGCGCCAGCGCAAGAGATACACCCCACTGGGCCTGCACCCAGCCGCCGACGATCCCGCCGCGGTGCACAAACGGCGCGATCAGCAGCAGCCCCGCCACGGCGCCGAAAGACAGCCAGAACCCGGCCCCGAGGGGGGCCAGCGGATCGAGCGCCAGGATCAACATCAGCGCCGAGGCGAAGGCCAGCCACGGTCCCAGAGCCCGTCGTCGGGAGATCAGCAAGGCTGCGGCCGCGTACATGGCCAGCGCCCGTGTGGTCGGCAAGGCGAAGCCCGCCAGACCCGCATACAGGGCGGCCGCCAGCACCCCGCCGATGACAGCCGCCGTCTGACGCACGCGCATCCATCGCAGTGGCGACAGCAGCCAGAGCCATCGTCCGAGCAATGCTCCGACTCCGGCCGCGATCCCCACGTGCAGGCCGGATATGGCCATCAGATGTGACGTGCCGGTCTGTTGCAGCAGCCGGCGCTGTTCGCGTTCGATGCCGCCCGAGCCCACCAGCAGGGCTGCGATCATCCCGGCACGAGGGCTGTCCGGGAGCGTCCGCCGCACCGCGGCGGCCAGCTCGAAGCGAATCCGCGGCCAGGGATCCGGGGTCGCCCCCAGCCTCTGGTTTGGCCCCACGGTGCGAACATAACCGGTAGCGCCGATCCGATTACGAAGAAGCCATCGTTCGAAATCGAAACCGCCGGGGTTGGCCTGGCCCCTGGGTCCGCGCAGGCGCAGCGACAGACGCCACCGTTCACCCGGTACCGGGTTCGCCGGCGGCCGATACCAGCTGATCCGCATCCGCGTGGGGAGATCCCGCTGGCCGGGCACCGAATCCGGGACGAAAAGGAATCGCACCCGCCCCGGATCCACTACCGGCAACCCTGCAACCCGGCCCACGACGCTCCGATCCAGTCCCCGTGGCGGTGTCGACAACCGCTCCTCCAGTGCTGACTGGGCCGCCAGCACCGTCCACGCGGCACCGAGACAGGCGGCGGCAACCCCCATCAATCGATATCGGAAGACGAGCAGTACCAGGAGAGCTCCGATGGCAAGGCAGCCAGCCGTCATCCGCTGCGGCATGACTGGAACGGCCGACATGGCTAGGATACCGACGAGAACGCCCAGGCTGACGATCCGCATCCAGGTCCTCCGGCCCGGGCGCGGAAAGGCAGCCCGACCAAAATCGCTCGCGAACCCAAGCCACTATGCCCAGACAGACCCTGAGTCGGATTCTGCCGCAGCGGGCGGACATCATGCGGCGCTGGTTCCTGCGGCCGTTCCGGGCCGTGCTCCACGACCCGGCGTTATGGGCGACCCATCGTAGGAACGTACTGCGGGCGATGACAGTCGGGATATTGATCTGCTTTATCCCGTTTCCCATCCACACCGCCCTGGCGGGAATGGCCGCGGTGGTCATGCGGATCAATCTGCCGGTCGCGATCCTCGCATCCTGGATCAGCAACCCTCTGACCTTCGGCCCCATCTATTACGGCGCCTACCGGGTCGGATTACTGATGCTGGGCATGCCGCCGGATGACGGCGGCGTCGAATTCACCATGGCGGGGATCGCCGAAGACCTGGGCCGGGCCTGGAAGCCGTTGTTGATGGGATGCGTGGTCAGTGCGGTCAGCCTGGCGGCCCTGAGCTACGTCGTGGTCAATCGTCTCTGGATTTACCTGGCGCGGCGCCGCTTCCATCGCCGGGCGGCCAACCGTGGCAGAGACTAGATTTCGGCGGCCGGTTCGAGCCGCCCATCGCGCAGGTTCATCACCCGGTCCATCCGGGCCGCGATGCGCGCGTCGTGGGTGACCAGGACCAGGCTTGTCCCGAGCTCACGATTGAGTTCGAGCATCTGCTGGAAGACCCGCTCCCCGGTGCGCCCGTCCAGGTTGCCGGTCGGCTCGTCGGCCAGCACCAGGGCCGGTCGCGTGATCAGGGCCCGGGCGACCGCTGCCCGCTGGCGCTCGCCTCCCGACAGCTGGGCCGGACGATGATCGAGACGTTCCCCCAGGCCGACCCGCTCGAGCAGGGCCGCAGCCTTGTCCGCCGCCACATCCGGCCGCTCGCGGCGCACCAGCAGCGGCATGGCTACATTCTCCAGGGCGCTGAACTCCGGCAGAAGATGATGGAACTGATAGACGAAGCCCATGTGCCGGTTGCGCAGACGTCCGCGCCCGGCAGCATCCAGCCCGGCCAGGTCCTCGCCCATCACGCTTACCGACCCCTGGGTCGGCCGGTCGAGGCCACCGAGCAATTGCAGCAGCGTTGTCTTGCCGGAACCGGACGCGCCGACGATCGCCACAAGATCCCCTTTCATCACCTCGAACTCGACCTCGCGAAGCACCTCCAGCGTCTGCCCTCCTTCCACAAAGGTCTTGCCGAGCGTGCGGCAGCTGAGCACCGGTGAAGGGGATGGGTGCTCATTCATACCGCAATGCCTCGGCAGGCTGGACGCGCGCTGCGCGCCAGGCCGGATAGAGCGTGGAGAGGATGCACAGGACCAGGGCGATGACTGCGACGGTCAACACGTCCATCCAGCGAATCTCCGACGGAAGATCGGTGATGAAATAGACGTCTGGCGCCAGGAAGCGCGTGTTGGAGATCCGCTCCAGCAGATGGATCAGGGCCTCGGTATTCAGCGCCACTGCCACGCCGAGAGCGACCCCCGCGGTGACACCCAGCAGCCCGATCAGACTGCCCTGGACCGAGAACATGGCCATGATACTGCGGCTGCTCGCGCCGAGCGTGCGCAGGATGGCGATATCGCCCTGCTTGTCCTTGACCACCATGACGAGGGTCGAGACGATATTAAACGCGGCGACCGCCACCACCAGCAGCAGGATGATGAAAAGCATGCGCTTGCTCATGGCAATGGAGCGGAAGAAGTTCCTGTGCTGGCGGGTCCAGTCGGTCACGTAGAGGGCGCCACCGAGTCCCAGCGCCACGTCATTGACGACGACCGGTGCCTGGAACATATCGGCCAGACGCAGGCGGATCCCTGTGACCTCGTCCCCGAGCCGGAACAGACGTGCCGCATCGTCCATGTGCACGAACGCGGTCCCGCGGTCGTACTCGTACATGCCGGCAGAAAATATGCCGGTGACCACGAACCGTCGCAGTCGCGGCATCACGCCGGCCGGCGTCACGATGCCCTGATTGACTGCCAGGATCACACGGTCCCCGGCCGATGCGCCCAGAACCTCCGCCAGCGCCGCCCCCAGGACGATTCCGTATTCACCTGGCCTCAGATCTTCGAGCCTTCCGTTCACCATCTTGCCGGCGACGCCAGATACCGTCTTTTCCAGATCCGGCAGGACGCCGCGCACGACGACGCCGCTGACGCGGTCGCCGTTCACGAGCATGCCCTCACCCTCGATAAACGGCGCCGCATCCAGCACCCGGGGGTCCCGCTCCGCCTCCTCTGCCTTCGGCGCCCAGCCGGCCATGCCTCCCTCGAAGGCAGTGATGGCGGCGTGTGACGTCATGCTGAGGATGCGCGTCCGGAGCTCCTGCTCGAAACCGTTGACCACCGACAGGACCACGACCAGGACCGCGACGCCGACGGCGATGCCCAGCATGGAGATCATCGAGATGAAGGAGATGAAGCGATTGCCGCTCCGGGACATGATGTAGCGGCGCCCGATAAAGCTCTCGAAACGCCGCGCGCCGGCAAGCCTTTTGTGGCGGTCAGTGGCTGTCATAGCGCAGAGCCTCCGCCGGTTGGACCTGGGCAGCTCGCCACGCCGGGTAGAGCGTCGCCAGCGAGCACAGGAGGAAGGCGAGGCCGAGGATGGCGTAGACGTCTGGCCATCTGACTTCAGACGGCAGGCGGGCGATGTAGTAGACATCGGCAGGCATGAACTGCAGCCCGAACAGAGCCTCGATCTGCGCGGCGATGGACTCTATGTTCAGGGCCAGGGGCACGCCAAGGGCTCCGCCCATCGCCGTCCCGACCAGTCCGATGATCACGCCCTGGACCAGGAACACGCGCATCACCGCGCCAGGGGTCAGACCGATGGTCCGGAAGATCGCGATCTCGCTGCGCTTGTCGGTCACGACCATGACCAGCGTGGCGACGATATTGAATGCTGCCACCGCCACCACTAACAGCAGGATGATGGTCATCATGGTCTTTTCGATGCGCACGGCACGGAAGTAGCTGGCGTTCTCCTCGGTCCAGTCCCGGGCGCTGTACCCCGGCCCCAGCCGGGCCGCCAACGCCCGAGTCACCTCGGGCGCGGCGAACATGTTGGCCAGCTCGATGCGTACCCCGGTGACCTCCTGCTCGAGTCCGAGGGCGCCGGCGGCGTCCTCCAGATGGGCCAGGGCAAGGAGGCCGTCATATTCCTCCATGCCGACCTCAAACAGACCTGCGACCTCGAATCGCCGCAGGCGTGGAACCAGATTGGCCCCCTCGCCCCGGGGCACCATCAGCACCACGGAGTCCCCCGGTGCCAGCCGCAGTTGAGCGGCCAGCAGGCGGCCCAGGATGAGCCGGCCGGAGCCCGGCTGAAGATCCGATAGCTGGCCCGCAAGCAGATGCTGGCCGACCCGGGAGACGCCGGTCTCGAGAGCAGGATCGATGCCACGCACGACCGCCGCTTTCAGACTGGCACCGTTACCGAGCATGCCGGCGATTTCCACGAATGGAGCCGCCGCCTCGACCCCGGTGACAGCCAGGGCCTCGGACCTGACCGACGGCCAGTCCGAAAGACGGCCGTCCGGGCCGCTGATCGCCCCGTGAGAGGTCATGGCCAGCAGACGCTGTCGCAATTCGTTCTCGAAGCCGTTCATGACCGACAAGACGACGATCAGGGCCGCCACGCCGATGGCGACGCCCAACAGCGACATCAGGGATATAAAAGAGACGAATTGACTGCGGCGACGCGCACGCAGATAGCGGAGTCCGACGAACATTTCCAGCGGGCGGAACATGGCGCGCAATTAAACCACATCTGCCTGCACGCCGATCTTCCGTTCGACCATGATCCGGTCCGGCTCCACGCGGCAGCCGTAGGCCAGCACGCGGACGCCCGCGGCCCGGGCCCGGCCGAGAGCATCGGCGTAGGCCGGATCAATCTCCACCGCCGGGCGCACCTGGTCCACGTCACCGCGCTGGGCGCAATAGCACAGGGCCGCCCGCTGGCCCTGAGCTACCAGTTCCGTGAGGACCTCCAGATGGCGGACGGCACGCACGCTGACGGCGTCGGGGAACAGGGCGACCCGATCGCTGACCGCCGCGGTGACGTTTTTCACTTCCAGGTAGCAGTCGGGATCCGAGCCCGGGTATTCCAGCAGGAAGTCTATCCGGGTCCTGTACTCGCTCAGGCGGACCTCGCGCCGCAGGGCCACGAATCCTGCCAGCTCCCGGATGACGCCCGAAACCAGCGCCTCCTCGATCAGACCGTTGGTACGCGCGGTGTTGATGCCCACGATCAGACGTGGCTCGATCTCCACCATCTCCCAGGTGTGGGGATAGCGCCGCCGCGGGTTATCCGAGCGGGACAGCCATACCCGGGCTCCCGGATCATCGCAGCCGAGCATGGCCCCGGTATTGGGGCAATGGACCGTGAGGTGGCGCCCGTCCGCCAATTCCACGTCGGCGAGAAAGCGCTTGTATCGCCTGATCAGGCGGGCCGGGATGAGGGGCTGGCCGAATTTCATGGCGGCCCAACATACGCAGGGGGGCCGTACCGGACAATCCATAGTGTGACGTGGGTGCTGACATTATGTCGGCAGCATTTGCTATAGTCGCTCCGGGCCAATCGGGAGATTTCTAGCATGAACATGAAGTTAGCCGTCCTTGTCGCCTCTGCGGTGATGATCGCCGGGGCCGCTCAGGCGGATACGCTGCTGGTCGAGAAAGTGGATGAGTCCGCCGCAGCCAGCGATGCGCGCCCGAGCCGCGGGATGACCATGGTCCGGGTGGAGAGCCGTTTCGGCGCACCCGCCGCCAAGCATTCACCGGTCGGAGACCCGCCGATTTCCCGCTGGGAATACGGAGATTTTGTCGTGTTCTTCGAATACGACCGGGTATTGCACGCGGTCGAGAAACCCCGCGTCGCTAATAAATAACCTGAATTAGAATCTCTAACTAATTAATTAATAATCATTTATAAGGCCTGCTGGTCCGCTTCAGCAGGCCTTTTTCGTGCCCCCGCCCGGCCCTCCCGAAGCCTGCTGGCGGTGTCTGCGGGCAACGCCGGATCTCGGACTCCCTGTGAGATAATCCCGGCTTTTACGACAGCTGCCCTCATGACCGCTCGTCCACTGTTCGATCTGCCGCCTGTCCCCGATTCCCCGGCGCGCCGCAACTGGGGCCAGGCCCACGGCTGCGCTCAGGCGATAGCGCTGGCGGAATTAGCGGCTGCCAGCGACGCGCCCGTGCTGGCGCTGGTCTCTGATCCCCGAGCCGCCGACCGTCTCTGGGACGCGCTGCGGTTCTTCGCCCGGCCCGAGGTCGAAGTGCTGTTGTTCCCGGACAGCGAGACCTTGCCCTACGACGCGTTCTCTCCCCACCCGGACATTACTTCCCAGCGACTGGCCACCCTTAACCGTCTTGCCCGGATCAGGCAAGGCATCATCGTGGCCGCCGTACCGGGCATGATGCAGCGTCTGGCCCCGCCCGATTGGGTGATCGGCAGCAGTCTGCAGATGGCGGTAGGCCAGAAGCTGGATGCCGTCGCATTCCGCCGCGATATGGCCACCGCCGGCTATGCCACCGTATCCCAGGTATCACAGCACGGTGAGCTGGCGGTAAGGGGCTCGCTGGTGGATATCTTCCCGATGGGATCGGAACGGCCCTATCGGCTGGATCTTTTCGACGACGAGATCGAGAGCATCCGCCGTTTCGATCCGGAGACCCAGCGATCGGAAGCGCCACTGGACCGGGTCGATATCCTGCCGGCGAGGGAATTCCCGTTCACGGCGGAGGCCATCGCCGCGTTCCGGGAGCGTTTCCGTGAGGCCTTCCCCGGAAACCTCAGCCAGGTACAGATATACACGGACATCTCCGCCGGGATCGCCCCCGGCGGGATCGAGTACTACCTGCCCCTTTTCTTCGAAGACACCGCGACCCTGTTCGATTATCTGCCGACCGGTTCGAGGATCGTGGACCTGGACCAGGCCAGCGAGCTGGCGGCGGATGCATGGCGATCGGTGCAAGAGCGCTATGAGCAGCTGCGACACGATATCGCCCAGCCGAGGCTGGAGCCGGCCCGGTTGTTCCTGAGCCCCGACGACCTGAGCGCCGCGCTGGATGGATTCGTCACCATCTCTCTGGAGGCCTTTGCCAGTCGGGATGGTGCCAACCTGGGCACCGGCGCCCTGCCACCTGTACAGCTGGCCAGCCGTGTCCCGGAGCCCGCCGCGTCCCTGCGCGCCTTCCTGGACGCGTTCGACGGCCGGGTCCTGTTTACGGCCGAATCGCCGGGGCGGCGCGAGATGCTGCGACAGCTGCTGGCCGAGCACGGGATCGATGTGCCGATATTCGGGGATTGGGACGCATTCCTGACAGCCGGATCCAGGGCGGGGCTGGCCATCGCCCGGCTCGAACACGGCGCGGTACTCGCCGCCGCCGGTGTGGCGGTCGTGCCGGAAGCGCAGCTGTTCGGCGAACGGGTCCGCCAGCGGCGGCGGAGACGGCGTGAACGGGATCCCGAGAGTATCATCCGCGAGCTGGCCGATCTGCGGCCAGGCGTACCCGTGGTCCACGAGGAGCATGGCGTCGGCCGCTATCTGGGGCTGCAGACCCTGTCGGCCGGCGGCCACACCGGGGAATTCCTGACCCTTGAATATGCCGGCGGGGACCGGCTCTATGTCCCGGTCCAGGCGCTGGATCTGATCACCCGCTACATGGGGGCCGCGCCGGAGCAAGCGCCCCTGCACCGGCTGGGCAGCGACCAATGGAACAAGGCGCGGGAGAAGGCGGCCCGTCAGGCACGCGACGTCGCCGCCGAACTGCTGGACGTCTATGCGCGACGGGCCGCGCACGCGGGGCGCACTCATCGCGCCGACGAGCGGGATTATCGGGCGTTCCGCGAGGAATTCCCTTTCGACGAGACTCCGGACCAGGCCGAGACCATCGACAAGGTGCTGGAGGATCTGGCCGGGCCGATGCCCATGGACCGGGTCGTGTGCGGCGATGTCGGCTTCGGCAAGACCGAAGTGGCCATGCGCGCCGCTTTCGCCGTCACCCAGGCCGGCGCTCAGGTTGCGATCCTGGTGCCGACGACACTGCTGGCCCAGCAGCACTACCAGACCTTCAGCGACCGCTTCGCCGACTGGCCGGTGCGGGTCGAGGTGCTCTCGCGCTTCCGTAGCGGCGCCCAGACCACGAGGATCCTGGACGATCTGGCCCAGGGCAAGGTGGATATCGTCATCGGCACCCACAAGATCCTGCAGAACGACGTGCGCTTCGAAAATCTGGGGCTGGTGATCATCGACGAGGAACACCGCTTCGGTGTCCGTCACAAGGAGCGTCTGAAAAAGCTGCGCGCGGAAGTTGACGTGCTCACCCTGACCGCCACCCCGATCCCCCGCACCCTGAACATGGCCATGGGCGGCCTGCGCGATCTGTCGCTGATCACCACACCCCCGTCGGAGCGGCTGGCGGTGAAGACCTTCGTCAGCCAGTGGCAGGAGGCGATGATACGCGAGGCCTGTCTGCGCGAGGTCCGGCGCGGCGGCCAGATCTATTTCCTCCACAACCGCGTGGAGACCATCGAGGAGACTGCGCGAAAGCTGGAGGCTCTGGTGCCGGAAGCCCGCATCCGGATCGCCCACGGCCAGATGCGGGAGCGGGAGCTCGAGCAGATCATGCTCGACTTCTACCATCGCCGATTCAATCTGCTGGTCTGCACCACCATCATCGAGAGCGGCATCGACGTCCCTACCGCCAACACCATCATCATCGACCGGGCCGACCGTCTCGGGCTGGCCCAGCTGCACCAGCTGCGCGGACGCGTCGGCCGCTCCCATCATCGGGCCTATGCCTATCTGATCACGCCGCCCCGCAAGGCCATGACCGCCGACGCCATCAAGCGGCTGGAAGCCATCGAGTCGCTCGAGGACCTTGGCGCCGGTTTCATGCTGGCGACCCATGATCTGGAGATCCGCGGCGCGGGCGAGCTGCTGGGAGAAGGCCAGAGCGGCCAGATCCACGAGGTGGGCTTCGCCATGTACTCGGAGATGCTCGAACGTGCCGTCAGTGCGATCAAGAGCGGCCAGGACCCGGATCTCGCCCGGCCCCTGGACCACGGCACCGAGATCGGTCTTGGCGTCAGCGCACTGCTGCCCGAGGATTTCGTCCCCGATGTCCATCTGAGGCTGATGCTCTACAAACGTATCTCGGCGGCACCGGACGCGGCCGCCCTGCGCGACCTGCAGGTAGAATTCATCGACCGCTTCGGCCTGCTGCCAGAACCGGCGCAGATGCTGTTCCGCCTGGCGGAGCTGCGGCTCAAGGCTAACGCGCTCGGGATCAGGCGGCTCGATGTGGGCCCGCGCGGCGGTCATCTGCAGTTCCGGGAGCGGACCAGCGTCGATCCTTCCCGCCTGATCCGTCTGATCCAGGAGCAGTCCCGGATCTTCCGCCTGGACGGCCAGAGCAAGTTACGGTTCAATCTCGACCTTGAAGACCTGGACCGCAGATTTGCCTGGGCTCACGACCTGCTTGGTAATCTCGGCGCCGAGTCCGAGGCCGCCTGAATTTCCCGCCGTAGACGCGAGGACTGCCGATGCCCGACCCCTTCCCAGCCCGGCTCGCGAAGCGCCTGACGGTTCTGATCGTGCTCCTGTCCTCTCTGGCGGCCAGCGCCCAGGAGCCGGGGGTCCTGCCCCGCTTCCAGATCGAGCTGGTGGTATTCGAGCACCTGGCCGAGCCCCCCACGACCGAGGCACCGCCAGTGGAGCTGCCCGAGCCGCCAGCCCTCCAGCCGGAGGAGATCCTGCCCGGACAGCCAGGCGCGCGCGAACCGGAGCCGGAGGCGCAAAAAGATCCCATCTTCTTCCGCCTCGCCCCGGAACTGGCCATGGACAATATCGCCGCCAGTCTGCAGCGCAGACAGGATTATCGGGTGCTGATCCATGAGGCCTGGATCCAGGCAGGATTCGAAGGAGATCTGGCCCGGCCCGTCGACGCGGAGCTGCTCGAGCAGATGCCGTCCAGAGCGCGGAGCGGCCGCCGTGCACGCTCGAGCAGCGGCGAAGTCGTGACCGGCACGGTGACCTTCGTCCGCGGCCGTTATCTGCATCTCGATCTTGACCTGAGTCTGGGCAACGGGGCCGGGCGCCAGCTCAGGGAGCGGCGGCGGGTGCGCCTCGGGCAACTCCATTATTTCGATGCGCCCAGGCTGGGGGTGATCGCCACGGTGACGCGGATCGAGCAGCCCGCTGAGGGCACAGCCGCCGATGGCGGCGCATAGCCCCGGATCTGGCTCCCGGACCTGGCCCTATTCGTCGCCGGCGACGGCGCGGTCGCCACCGTCGACCACGGCCTGCTCCAGCAGTTGCTCCAGCCGTGACAGGGCGTCCGGCAGAGACGCCGATGCATCCGGCGTCAATCTCAGCACTGCACCGCTGACGGTGATAAAGCGGCTGACGGGCGAATGGGGATGGTGGATACACAAGGCCTTGACCCGTTCGCAGACACCTTCGGCAAACTCATCCGCCGGCTCCATTTCGGGACCGCTGGCGAAACACGCCACACTCCATGCGTCGTACCGGGCGCACACGTCGCTGCTACGTCGGAATGCGCCGCGGATGCCACGGGCGACCTGGCGCAGACAGGAATCCCCGGCACGACGTCCGAAAGTCTCCAGATACTGGTGGACATGATCGATGGTAAACAGGAACAGATTGAGCGAGCGGGACTCCCGCAGGCAGAGCTGCCATTCCCGTTCCAGGGCCTGGTCGAAATACGTCCGGCTGCGCAGACCGGTCAGCCGGTCATCCGGCGCACTGGCGCGGGCTTCGGCCAGGGCCCGCTGCCGGTTCCGCAGCTTGTCCTTCAGATCGTGGAGCGCCCCCACATCGGTGGCGATACCGACCCACCAGCGCACCCGCCCCTGCTCCTCGAAGGGCTGCAGGCGCAGCTGGTTCCAGAACAGACTGCCATCCTTGCGGTAGTTCCTCAGCAGCACCTCGCAGGCACAGCCGGCGTCGATCGCATCCCGCAGCTCGGTCACCGCCCGCTGGCGGCGATCATCACCCTGCAGGAAGCGGCAATTCCGTCCAAGCAATTCGGCTTCGGTGTAGCCCGTCATCTGTTCGAATGCCGGATTGACGTAGACCATCGGCGCATCATCCGCCAGGGCGTCAACCACGACTACGCCATCGCGGGTCGCTTTCAGCGCCGCTTCCAGGAGAGCGTTTTTCAGTCGCCGACTCAAGCTGGGTTTCCTGCTCAGAGGTTTGTCATCAGCTGTTCCAGCACGCGCCGCATCCGACTCATGCCCAGATCCATATGCCGCTCGATCTCCTCATGGATGCCCGCGCCGCCGTCCCCGCGTCCGGCCGCCATATTCACGATCACGGCGCAGCTGGCGTACTCGAGATCCAGCTCACGGGCCAACGCGGCTTCCGGCATTCCCGTCATTCCTACCACGTCACAGCCATCTCTTTCCATGCGGTCTATCTCAGATCCGGATTCCAGTCGCGGTCCCTGGGTGGCGCCGTAGGTCCCCCCGACATGCATCGGCACGCCTGCCTCGCCAGCCGCATCTACCAACAGCTTCCTGACCTCGGCCGAATAGGGCTCCGTGAAATCCACATGGGCCACGGTAGTGGCCGAACCCTCGTGGAAGGTGTGGGCGCGGCCCCATGTATAGTCGATGATCTGGTCCGGCAGCACGAGCTCGCCAGGACTCATATCGCTGCGGATGGCGCCGACCGTGTTGATGGCGATGACCTGCCGGACTCCCAGATGCTTCAGCGCCCAGATGTTGGCGCGATAATTGATCTCGTGGGGCGCGAGGGTATGGCCGCTACCATGGCGGGCAAGCAGATAGCCGGCCCCTGTGCCCAGTCGGGCATGTACGACCGGCGCCGACGGCGGACCGTGTGGCGTCGGCAGAACCTGGCGTCCCAGAACTTCAAGATCCTGCAGCCGATCCATGCCGCTGCCGCCGATGATGCCGATCAGAGGGGCGCTCATAACTGGTCCTCCATCTCCGCGGGCAGCGCATAGATACCCGTGAGCTCCCGGAAATACTCGTGATAGTCCATTCCGCAACCGAATACATAACGATCCGGCACCTCGAGACCGACGAAATCGGCCTCCACCCCGCCGACGGCACGATCGTGCTGCTTGCGCACCAGCACCGCCGTCAACACCTGGCTGGCCCCCTGCTCACGGCAATAGGCCGCGATCTCCCTGAGGGTGATGCCCTCGTCGAGAATATCGTCGATCACCAGTACGGCGCGGTCGCCCAGCGGGAGTCTCGGTCGCGCGCGCCAGTGTAATTCGCCACCCCGGGTGCTGCCCACATAGCGGGTGGCGTGGACGTAATCCAGCTGGTGGGGAAACGCCAGGCGGGTGCTGAGCCAGACCGCCGGGATCATGCCCCCGGTCATGACCGCTACCAGCACCGGATCGCTTCCGCCCAGACGCTCCGTGACCGCGGCAGCCATCCGGTCCAGGCACCGCTGGACCGACTTCGGTGAATGGATGAGCTCGGATTCGGTCCGGACCCGGCACAGGATCTGGTCATCTATTTCCTGGTCTGGCGTAATCATGATTGCGCTACCCGTCCAGCACCAGGTCCGGCCGCTCCATCAGATGGGCGACAGCGGCGCAAGCGTCGCGCCAGGGCGCGGATGCGCACAATGCCTCCCGGGACAGGGTGCCGCGGCCGTGCAGATGGGCGAGCCGGACCTGGCTGGCCGGTTCCGAATAATCGGTCAATGCTTCGACCACGGCTGTCGCGGCGGCGCGGTCGTTGCAGACCAGGATCATGTCCGAGCCGGCGTCCAGAGCCTGCCGGGCCCGCTCGGTCATGTCGCCCATGACCTCGGCGGCCGCCATGCTGAGATCGTCGGAAAAGATGACCCCGTGAAAACGCATCCGTCCGCGCAGCTCCTTGCTCAGCCACCAGCGGGAAAAGCTGGCCGGCACCGGGTCCACTTCCGAGTAGACCACGTGGGCCGACATGATCGCCTCCAGCCCGTTCCCGATCAGCCGCTCATAGGGCACCATGTCCTCGGCGATATCCACATAGGGGCGATGATCCTCGGGCAAGGCGGTATGGGAGTCCGCCACCACCGCGCCGTGCCCGGGGAAATGCTTGCCGGTGGCCATCATGCCGGCCTCCCGCATGCCGCGGATAAAACTGCCGGCCAGTTCTGCCACGACTTCCGGTGAACGGTGGAACGCCCGATCCCCGATCACCGTGCTGACCCCATAATCCAGATCCAGAACCGGCGCGAAACTCAGGTCCACGCCCAGGGAACGCAGCTCGGCGGCCATCAGCCAGCCCGCGGATCGGGCGCAGCGCCGGGCCGCGGATGGATCCAGGTCGTAGTGGCGTCCCATCAGGTGCGCGGGCGGCAGGGGCGTGAAAGCATCGCGGAAACGCTGTACCCGTCCGCCCTCCTGATCCACGGCTACCAGCAATTCGGGTTTGCGAAGCCGGTGGATCTCTGCCGTAAGCGCCGCCAACTGCTCAGCCGATTCGTAGTTGCGCGAGAACAGGATGACGCCGCCCACCGCCGGATGGCACAACAATTCACGGTCCTCGGGTTCCAGTTCCGGACCCGCCACATCAAGCATCACCGGGCCCAGGGTCACGCCGCCTCCTCGATATCGACCGGGATGCCCACCTGCACACGATCGAACAAATCGATGACATCCGCATTGCGCATCCGTATGCAGCCGTGCGAGGCGGGCTCGCCCATGGGCTCACTCTCCGGCGTGCCGTGGATGTAGATATAACGGCGCATGCTGTCCACCTGGCCGAGGCGGTTGCGCCCGACTTCCCGGCCGCTGAGCCACAGGATGCGGCTCAGTATCCAGTCTCGCTCCGGGTATCTTTCGGCCAGCCTCGGGCTCCAGATTTCGCCGGTCGGCCGCCTACCCACGAGCACCGCTCCCGGTGGCAGACCGGCGCCGATCTTCGCCCGGATGACATGTCGTCCCCGGGGCGTCCGCTCACTGTCGCGCTGCTCGCCCGCGCCGAGGCGCGCGGTGGATACCGGATATCGTTTTTGCTCCCTGCCCTGTTCGATGAGCGCCAGACTCTGTGAGCTCAGGCCGATAAGGATGCGGGCCGCGCCGTTCTCAGCCATCTTTCCAGCTCCCGTAGGGTCGGTCGGCGAGCATCAGATTGTAATAGCGCTCATCCCCTGTGACCTCGCACCCCAGCCAGGGCGGCCGCCGGAAATCTGCTTCTTCGGCTTCAAGCTCGATCTCCGCCACCACCAGGCCGGCGTTGCGGCCCAGGAATTCGTCGATCTCCCAGCGCCGGCCGTCGAAGTCGAGATAGTGCCGCAACTTCTCAACCGTACGCTCTCCGCAGTAATGATCGAGCATGTACCGGCCATCGGCCAGAGGCAGCGGATATTCGAACTCGCTGCGGCTGGCCCCGATCGTGATCCCTTTCAGATTCAGGTCGGCCCGCTCACCGGCTATGCGCACCCGCACCGAACAGGCCGGGCCCTCGGCCAAATATCCCTGGACCATCCGTTCGGTGCCGAGCACGCCATCGCGCCATGCGTCGGAGATCAGCAGGAACTTGCGCTCGATCTCCATAGCCAACGGTCAATCCCTCTCGAACAAGGCGATGGACTCCACGTGAGCCGTGTGCGGGAACATGTCCATGACTCCCGCGCCGCGCAGCCGGAAACCGTATCGGGAGACCAGGATGCCGGCATCCCGCGCCAGGGTGGCCGGATGACAGGACACATAGACCATCCGTCTGGCGTCGCTGTCGGCCACGGCCGGCAGTATCGCCTCGGCGCCGGCCCGGGGTGGATCCAGGAATACCGCGTCCACCCTCTCCCGCAACCAGGGCAGACCGGCACAATCCTTGAGCAGATCGGCAAGATGAAAGTCAGTTTGTCCCGCGAGCCCGTTCCGCTCGGCATTGGCACGGGCCCGTCCGATCAGCGCCGGATCACCCTCGATGCCGACGGCGGTCGCACCTGACCGTGCGATCGGCAGAGTGAAGTTGCCCAGACCGCAGAACAGATCGAGGATGCGCTCCCCGGGCTGCGGCGCCAGCAGCGACATGGCGCGGCTGACCATCTTTCGATTGAGTTCGCCGTTGACCTGGATGAAGTCCGTGGGCAGGAATTCGAAGACCAGATCGAACTCCGGCAGGGTGAAGAGCAGCGGCCTGGCGGCGTTGGACAGAGGGCGGACGGTGTCCGGCCCCTTGGGCTGAAGATAGAGGTCGACGTCGTGGGTCCGCTCGAAGGCCCGCATCGTCTCCAGATCCGTCTCGCTGGGCGGGTCCAGCACCCGCAGGACGAAAGCGGCCCGGTTCTCGGCCACCGAGACTTCGACCTGGGCGAGACGCCGGTGGATGCTCAGGCTGCCGATCATATCCGCGAGGGGCCGGATCAGCCGGTCCGCAGGGGCCGTCAGGACCGGGCAGGCCTCGAGATCCGCCACGTAAGACTTGGCGCGCTCGCGGAAACCCACCAGCACTCTCCCCTTCTTCTCCACATAGCGGACGCCGAGACGCGCCCGGCGTCGATACGCTGCTGCGGGGCCCGACAGAGGGGCGAATTCCCTCTCCGGCGCCACCTCGCCGATCTGCCTGAGATTATCCATCAGGACCCTGTGCTTGGCGGCCATCTGACCGTGGCCCGAGAGATGCTGCAGGCTGCAGCCACCGCAGACGCCGAAATGCCGGCAAAGCGGTTCGACCCGATCTTCCGCAACTTCCAGCAGCGCCACGGCCCGTCCCTCGTCGTGGTGGCGCCGCCTGCGCAGTCTCACCACGTCAACGATCTCGCCCGGCAGGGCGTCCTCCACGAACATGACCTTGCCATCCCCGCGCGCCACCCCCCGCCCGTCATGGGTCAGGTCGACGATGGTCATGCGTTCCGGCTCGCGCGGATTCGCGCTCCTCATCGATCCGCCTCCCAGGCCTCCAGGAACGAGACCAGGTGAGGACGGCCGTCGGCTTCCAGCATCTCCCGGACTCGCGCGGTCTCGGCCTCGTGCTCGGATTGTTCGAGTCGGCCACGCATCAGTTCGAAGCGCAGATAGACAAGGAAAGTGTTGAGCACGTCGGTTTCGCAATAGTCGCGGATCTCGGCGATCCCGCCCTCGCGGAAGCGCGGCCAGACCTGGTCGCCGCTCATGCCGAGCTTCCCCGGCAGCCCGAGCAGGACGGCGATCTCATCCAGCCGGGCCGCGGCGCGGGGCTGGAATCCGGCCAGGACATCCATCAGGTCCGTATGCCGCCAGTGATACCGGCTCAGATAGTTGTTCCAGCGGAACGATTGCTCACTGTCCCCGGTCTCCCAGTATCGCGGCGCGGCGATGCCATGGCGCAGCGCCCGGTAATGCATCACAGGAAGATCGAACCCGGAGCCGTTCCAGGACACCAGGTCGGGACTGTAACGCTCGATGCCGTCGAAGAAGCGCTGGATCAGTTCCGCTTCATCCGCCTCCGGATCTCCGAGACTCCACAATCGGAGCTCGTCGCGGGTCCGCAACAGCACGGAGATCGCGACCACGCGATGCTGATGCAGGGGCAGGAATTCACTGCCAGTCCGCTCCCGGCGATGCGCGAACATGACCTTGGCCACGGCGTCATCGTCCATCTGCGGGAGGGCATGATAACGGCGACCGAAGTCCACATCCGGGACGGTCTCGATGTCGAATACCAGACAATGCATGGTCTCAGGCCGCGCCCCGTTCCGGTGGCCGGAATCCGTCCCGCAGCAATACGGCTACGGCCACCACCAGTCCCGCCTCGTCGGTGAGCGTAATGTGTCCCTCACCGATACCCAGTTCCCTGCGGCGCTCATCGCCGCGCGCCGAATAGATGATCTCCGGTCTGCCCCAGCTGTTCTGTACCACGCCGACGTCGCGGATCCACATCCCGTGGGCGAAACCGGTACCCATCGCCTTGACCACCGCTTCCTTGGCGGCGAAACGCATGGCCAGGAAGCGGGCCGGTCGGCGTTGGCCCCTGAATGCCTCCAGTTCGGCCGGCAACAACAGGCGCTGGATGAAGTGCTCGCCGAAGCGCTCGAGGGTCCGCTGCACCCGATCCAGGCGCACCACATCGGTGCCGATCCCGAAGATCACCTCAGGCGGGCCTCGACCATCAGGCGCTTCATCTCGATCACCGCCGTGGACAGACCGTCGAAGATGGACCTGGCGATGATGGCGTGGCCGATATTCAGCTCCCGGACCTCGGGGATGCGGGCGATGGCCTGGACATTGTGGTAATGGAGCCCGTGTCCGGCATTGACCTGGAGGCCGAGTTCACCGCCGAGAGCGGCGGCCTCTGCGATCCGTTCGAGCTCCTGTTGACGGATATCCTCATCCTCCGCATCGGCATAGGCGCCCGTGTGCAACTCGATCACCGGAGCGCCGACTGCCCGCGCGGCCTCCACCTGGGAACTATCCGGGTCGATAAACAGGGACACCCGCATGCCCGTTCCGGAGAGAGTGCGGCATGCCGCCTCGATGCGGTCATGCTGGCCCGCCACGTCGAGCCCGCCCTCGGTGGTCAACTCCTCGCGCCGCTCCGGCACCAGGCAGACATCCCGGGGCCGGATATCGCAGGCGATGGAGAGCATCTCCTCGGTGACCGCCATCTCGAGATTCATCCGCGTCTGCAGGACGCCGCGCATGGCCCGCAAGTCGCGATCCTGGATGTGCCGCCGATCCTCCCGCAGGTGCAGCGTGATGCTGTCTGCTCCGGCCTGTTCGGCCATCAGTGCCGCATACACAGGATCCGGGTAGCGAGTTCCCCGGGCCTGACGGATGGTCGCTACGTGGTCGATGTTGACGCCAAGCAGTATGTTCTTTTTCATCTTCAGCGCTCGCCGTTTACGCCGGATTTAACGACCTCGGACTTATTCTGCCAGAATCCCGCCGGCGGGACCGGCGGCGCGCATCGATCGCAGCACCTCCCGACTCTTGAGCGGTCGCCCGCCCAGGTACAGATCCAGGGTCTTTTGCAGGACATGGCGAAGTTCGCGCAGCATCTTCTCTTCGCCCGGCTCCCCGTCTCCCAGATTCTCTGCAGCCAGCGCCAGCAGCGACGCGCCCCGCACGAGAGACGCGTCATCCCTCACCCCGGTGACTCGCTCCGGCCCCACCTCGGGGACGTAGCGATAGACGGCCTCGGAATCCAGCGGCTGGCCCCCGGTGTCGACCACCAGACTCAGGCCATAGCCCATGGCCTGCAACAGCCGCTTCTCGAATACCCGGAGTACTGCGGCTTCGGATTTGCCGGCGCCCAGTTCGGCCAGAGCCCGCTCGTAGTCGGCGAACGTGTCAGGATGAGGATCGTGTTTCTCGAGCAGCCGCAGTAGCAATTCGTTCAGATAGAACATGCTCAACAATCTCTGCCCGCTGGCGCGGACCGCCGGCCCGCGCGGCTCGACGGCGGTCAGGGTCTGCAGCTCACCGCGGCCCCGGCAGCTGACCAGGATCGGGCTGAACGGTTCCAGTGACGGCCGTCGCCGGCCCGGCCGGCGGGAGCCACGGGCGACGGCGGCAACGCGCCCGTATTCGCGGGTGAACAATTCGATGATCTCGCTGCTGTCCCGGAACGGCCGGTGATGCAACACCCACGCGGGCTCGAGATCGATAGGACGGTGGTCACTCATTCCTGATCGAAACCGAGGCTCTGGAGTTCCCGCTCTCGGTCGGCCCAGTTCTCTTTGACCTTGACCCGCAGATCCAGATGGACGCCGCAGCCGAATCGCTGCTCCAGTTCAGCCCGGGCGGCGGACCCGCAGGCTTTGAGCTGGGCCCCGCCCTTGCCGATCACGATCCCCTTCTGGCTGTCACGCTCTACCCACACAACGGCCGCGATTCGCATCAACCTCCCGCTGCGCTCGACGGCCTCCACCTCGACCGTCAGGCCATAGGGGATCTCGTCCCGCAGCCGCAACATGAATTTCTCGCGCACGATCTCGCCGATCTGGAAACGCTCGCTGCGGTCGCTCACCTGTTCCTCCGGGAACAGCGGTGGCCCCACCGGCAGACGCGCGACCAGCGCTGCCCGCAGCGACTCCAGGTTGGTGCCCCGGGGTGAAGATACCGGAATGATCTCGGCGAAATCCGCGCGTTCGCCCAGCTGTTGCAGGAAAGGCATCAGCGCCGCCCGTGGCTGAACCTTGTCGACCTTGCTGACCACCGCGATCAGGGGTCTGCCGCTGGCGACCGCCCGCTCCAGCACATCCTGATCCTCGTCCCGCCACTGCAGCGCCTCGAATACCGTGACGACGATATCGGCGTCGGTCATGGAACTCGACGCCGCCCGGTTCATCGCCCGATTCAGGGCACGCTTCTGGCCGCGGTGCAAACCAGGCGTGTCGATGAAGATGATCTGGGCCCCGGCGCGGGTGTCGACCCCGAGGATGCGGTGTCGGGTGGTCTGAGGCTTGGGCGTGACGATACTCACCTTGTGCCCGAGCAAGGTGTTGAGCAAGGTCGACTTGCCTACGTTCGGGCGGCCCACCAGTGCGACGAAGCCGCAGCGGAACTCAGCCACCGCCGGACTCCAGCAACGTGATCATGGCGGCGGCGGCGGCCTGCTCGGCCTGTCTGCGGCTACGGCCCTCACCGACCGTGCGCAGCGACAGCCGGGGCAGCGCACAGGCGGCCGTGAACCGTTGTTTGTGGTCCTCGCCGCTGACGGCCTCGATGTCGTAGTCGGGCAGCTCCTGGCCGCGCCCCTGCAAGTATTCCTGCAATCGGGTCTTCGGGTCCTTGAGTTCGTCATGGGTCGGCAAGGCGCCGAGACGGTCCGCGAGCAACCGCCGGATGAGGTCGCGCGCGGCATCGTAGCCCCCGTCCAGGTACACGGCCCCCATTACCGCCTCGATGCCATTGGCGAGGATCGATGAGCGCCGGTGCCCGCCGCTTTTTAATTCGCCCGACCCCAGTCGGATGCGCTGGCCCAGGGACAAGTCGCCGGCCAGATCGGCCAGCGTCTCACGACGCACCAGATAGGCCCGCAGCCTGCTGAGATAGCCCTCGTCCGCATCCGGCAGGGCCTGATACAGGGCTTCGGCTACGACCATTCCCAGCAGCGCGTCTCCGAGGAATTCGAGCCGCTCGTTGTGGCTGCCACCGGCACTGCGGTGGGTCAGGGCCTGTTCCAGCAGCCCCGGGTCCTTGAATCGATATTCGAGCGCTTTTTCCGACCAGCCGGACGCTGCCGTCAATTCCTGATCTCGATCTTGTTGTCGAACACCAGCACCAGGTACAGATTGCCGACGTAGTTGACCCGGCCCTCGTAGGACGCATCCACCAGATAGCCCTCTCCGCCACGGGCGATCTTGACGTCCTTGGCACTGATCCGGCTCACGCTGTCGACGTCGAAACGTCTCTCGATCGACTTGCGGATGTCCGTGATCGACGGACGAGTACCGTCCAGTTCGGTCTTGACCTTGGTGAGTGTCGATTTGACGTCCATGCTCTCCAGATAGACCGGCGCAAGCCTCACGCCAGCCAGGATAAACAGGCCGATAAAAGCGGCCAGGATGAGGGCCCCGATTGCGGTGATGCCTTGCTGTCTGCGAAACATGGAAAACTCCTCCGAGCGCGGATGTTCGCGCTGCCCGCTCACTTGATGCTGTTACCGATCCGTCCCCAGTCGGGGCCGGAGTTGCTCACGTCCCAGTTCATCCAGATTACGACCGCCTTGCCGACCAGGTTCGCCTCGGGCACGAAGCCCACGCCATCGTACCGGCTATCGCGGCTGTTGTCCCGGTTGTCACCCATCATGAAGTAGTGTCCCTCGGGTACCCTGAACTCGCCTTCGCGACCGAACCGGCCCTTGGACAACAGCACGTCGTGTTCCACATCCGCCAGCTTCTCCACCGCCAGTAAGGCTCCGCTGGCCCCGGGGCCCCGATAGTCCCCTTCGATTCGCAGATCCACCGGTTCCCCGTTGACGGATATCTTCTTGTCCTTGTAACGGATGATATCGCCGGGCAGACCCACCAGCCGCTTGATGTAGTTGGTCTTCGGTGCCGAAGGCAGGCGGAACACGACCACGTCGCCCCGGTCCGGTTCTCCGAGCTCGAGGAATTTCGTCTTGGTCACCGGCATCCGCAAGCCATAGCTGTATTTGTTCACAAAGATGAAATCACCGACCCGCAGCGTCGGCAGCATCGAACTGGACGGGATGCGGAACGGTTCAAACAGGAACGATCGCACCACCAGCACCAGCAGGATGATGGGAAAGAACGAGCGGGAATATTCCACCAGCGTGGGATCGGCCTCGGATGCGCCGGCGCGTCCCCGTGCGGGCGCGAACCACAGGTGGTCCAGCAGCCAGATCACGCCGGTGAACACCGCCGCAAGCACCATCGCCAACTCGAAGTCGAAGTCCTGGCGCAGCAGATATGCGCCCGGCAGCAGGGCAAGCATGAACACGCCCTTGGCGATATGGAAGATCGCCGGTGTCGGTGTCTCCTCATCGCCCGCCCCGCTGCGCCGGTAGCGCAACAGCACCGAGTCCGCGGCCCAGAGCGCGCCGCTGGTAGCGAGTATCAGACAAACGATCAGGGTCATGCTTCCATCCGAGCTTGACGGGCGCCCGCCCGCAGCCGCCAAAGCGGCCGAGTATTGGTTATTTCTTCTCCACCTGCAACACGGCCAGGAACGCTTCCTGGGGTATCTCCACCGACCCCACCTGTTTCATTCTCCGTTTGCCCGCTTTCTGTTTTTCCAGCAGCTTGCGCTTGCGCGTGATGTCCCCACCGTAGCATTTGGCGGTGACGTTCTTGCGCAGGGCCTTGACGGTCTGTCGGGATATGATCTGGCTGCCGATGGCCGCCTGTATCGCCACATCGAACATCTGACGGGGCACCAGCTCGCGCATCCGCTCGACCAGTTCGCGGCCCCGCCTTTGCGCCGTGTCCCGGTGGACGATCAAGGACAGTGCGTCCACCCGCTCGCCGTTGATCAGGATATCCAGCCTGACCAGGGGGGCCGGCTGGTATCGCTCAAAATGGTAATCGAAGGACGCATAGCCGCGACTGACGGACTTCAGGCGATCGAAGAAGTCCAGCACCACGTCGGCCATCGGCAGATCGTAGACCAACGAAACCTGGTTGCCGAGATACAGCATCTTCTTCTGCACCCCTCGCTTTTCGATGCAAAGCTTGATGACCGCACCGACGTGATCCTGGGGAACGAGGATGCTGGCCTCGATGATCGGTTCGCGGATCTCCTCGATCTTGCCGACCGGCGGCAGCTTCGACGGGTTGTCGATGTAGATGACCGAGCCGTCACTGCCCAACAGTTCGTAGACCACCGTCGGCGCGGTCGTGATCAGGTCGAGATCGTACTCCCGCTCCAGCCGCTCCTGGACGATCTCCATGTGCAGCATGCCCAGAAACCCGCAGCGGAATCCGAATCCCAGCGCGGTCGACGTCTCGGGCTCGAAATGCAGGGCGGCGTCATTGAGGCGCAGTTTGCGCAAGGCTTCGCGGAAGTCCTCATAGTCATCGGAGTTGACCGGGAAGACGCCGGCGAACACCCGCGGCTGCACCTGCTTGAAGCCCGGCAGGGGTTTTTCGCACGGACGACTCTCCATGGTCAGGGTATCGCCGACCGGAGCGCCGTCGATTTCCTTGATGCCGGCGATCATGAAACCCACCTCGCCGGCGCTGAGACTCTCCCGGTCCGTCATCTTTGGCGTAAAGACGCCGACCCGGTCCGCCGGATAGCTGCGGCCGGTGGACATCACCCGGACTTTGTCGCCTTTGTTCAGGCCGCCGTTGACCACCCTGACCAGCGAAACCACCCCGACATAGTTGTCGAACCAGGAATCCACGATCAGTGCCTGCAACGGTGCCTGCTGGTCGCCCTCCGGCGCCGGGATCCGCTCCACGACCGCCTCCAGTACGTCCTCGATGCCCAGACCGGTCTTGGCGCTGACTCTCAGAGCCTGACTGGCATCGATACCGATGATGTCCTCGATCTCCCGACAAACGCTGTCCGGATCCGCCGACGGAAGGTCGATCTTGTTGATGACAGGGATCACCTCCAGGCCCTGCTCGATCGCGGTGTAGCAATTGGCCACACTCTGCGCCTCGACCCCCTGGGCCGCATCCACTACCAGCAGCGCTCCTTCGCAGGCCGCCAGGGAGCGGGAGACTTCATAGGAAAAATCCACGTGACCGGGCGTGTCGATAAAATTGAGCTGATAATCCTGCCCGTCTCTGGCCTGGTAGCCGAGCGATACGCTCTGGGCCTTGATGGTGATACCCCGCTCCCGCTCGAGATCCATGGAGTCCAGCACCTGTTCCGCCATCTCCCGATCCGCCAGCCCGCCACAGCGCTGGATAAAGCGGTCTGCCAGCGTGGACTTGCCGTGATCTATGTGAGCAATGATGGAAAAGTTTCGGATGCGCTTGATGGACATGGGGAGGTCGGCTAAGCCCCGATTCGGGGCGCGGCGCGCATTATATACGCTCTGCGCGCCCGCCGGCGGCAGACTCAGGCCCGGTCGAGCAGATCCGTGACCCGCTCCGGGATGAGACGGAAGTGGCAGACTTCCTCGTCGTCGGCGACCAGTACCGGGACTTTGTGTCCGTAGCGGATACGCAACGCCTCATCGCCGTCCACGTCCACCACCTCCAGATCCGCGTCCCTGCCCTCGAGCAACGGCCGCAGATCGGCCAGCATCTCGTCGCAGAGGTGGCACAGGGGCCGACTGTAGACGATGAAGTGGACTCGCGCCAAGGCCCCTCAGGCCTCCCTGCCCGGCACCAGGTGAAGCGGCTCCGGCGTCGCCGTGGGCGCCAGCAAACCGACCACCCTGGGACCGAATGCCGACCGGCCCCGCCGCCTGCCGAATACCCGGGCCAGGGCCAGGCCGGCCAGCAGCCCCGGGGCGGCCGCGGCCACGCTCGCAAGTTCCCGCCAGGGGAGCGGAGCCAGCCGGTCCGCGATCAAAGCCGCCGCCAGCATCGTCAGCAACGGCACCAGATACATGACCAGCGAGGATTGCAACAGCGCGGTCTCGGACAGGCCGATACTCACCCGATCTCCCGCGGTCAGCCGGTAACCGGCGGCGTCGACCCTGACTTCACGCAGACGCTCGCCGAGCAGCCGGCCCAGGATCCCGCCGCCGCAACCCCGACCTTCGGCGCAGCGCCGGCAGCCGGCATGGCTCTCGCAGTTCACCCAGGCGACGGCCCCGGAGACGCGCAGCACCCGCGCCGTCTCGATGATCATCGGGCCGCGGTCTCACCGCCGGAGATGGAGCTGGCGATCATCTCCACGGTGACCGGCGGCACCTCACCCATGGCGGTGACCTGAAATTCACCGACCATGACGGAGAAAGCGCTGGCAGCGCCGATCCGGGTCTCTCCCTGGAGCTGATCCGAGCTCCGTTCAGGCTGCTCGATAAACACCGAGACGGAAGCGATGCCGTCGCTGTAGACCAGGTGGCGGGTGGGATGCTCCGCGCCGGCCATCATTTCGACTGTGCTGGCCGTCAGTTCGAAGCCAGGCGGCAAATTCGCCGCCCGCCAGCCGCCGCCGGCCGCG